>NZ_DASPHO010000337.1:0-9148 GCF_035629615.1 Hyalangium sp.
AGGGCATCCGCTAGTTGTGGGGACCGGCCGGGCAACCAGGCCGTTGTGCACAGTAGGACGGGGGCCCTGGGGAATTATTCACCACCGCCCTACACCCCACCGGCCGGCCTCTTCGGCTTTGTTTGACCACCCTGGATCGGAGTGTTACGGCCTCTCCCCATGATGTCCCACCTGCCCCTGGCGCTCGGCGCCATGAACTACCTGGAGATCATCCGCGGCGCTTCGCTCATCGAGCTGTCCGTGCTCCTGCTGCTCGTGGGGGTGTCCGTGTCTTCCTGGGCCCTCATTGTCATGAAGCACACGCAGCTCTCCCGGGCTCGCTCACAGTCCCTTACCTTTCTTGACACCTTCTGGAAGGGGACCCGGCTGGAGGGCATCTACCAGTCGGCGCAGAAGCTGGAGGGCTCGCCGCTCTCGAAAGTCTTCTGTGCCGGGTACGAGGAGCTGTCCAAGCTGGCCCAGGCCAAGGAGGGCGCGGACGGGGCCATGAGTGAGCGGCTGGGCGGAATCGAGAACGTGGAGCGGGCGCTGAACCGCGCCGCCACGACGCAGATCACCGAGCTGGAGGCGCGGGTGCCCTTCCTGGGCACGGTGGGCGCGGCCGCCCCGTTCGTGGGGCTGTTCGGCACGGTGATTGGCATCCTCAACGCCTTCAACGAGATCGCCGACAAGGGCAATGCCACGCTGTCCACGGTGGCCGCGCCGGTGGGCAATGCGCTGTTCGCCACGGCGGCGGGCCTGTTCGCGGCCATCCCTGCGGTGGTCGCCTACAACTCGTTCGTCAGCCGCATCAAGGTGTTCGACACGGAGATGTCCAACTTCTCCGCGGACTTCCTGAACATCATCAAGCGTCACTTCTTCAAGTAGGAGGCGGGCGCCATGGGCATGGGTGGAGGCAACAGGGGCCAGGGGCGTGTCACCATGAGCGAGATCAACGTCACGCCCATGGTGGACGTGATGCTGGTGCTCCTCATCATCTTCATGGTGACGGCGCCCCTCATCCAGCAGGGCGTCAAAGTGAACCTCCCAGAGGCCAAGGCCACGCCGGTGGAGGCCGCCGACAAGAAGCTGGTGCTCTCCATCGACGTCTCGCGCCGCGTCTTCATCGGGGACGCGGAGGTGGCGCTGGACGAGCTGGAGAAGAAGCTGGCCGCCAACGCCAAGGCCCAGGCCGACAAGGAGGTATACCTCCACGCGGATCGGGATGTGCCCTATGGAGTGGTGGTGGAGGTCATGGCTGCCACGCAGCGCGCCGGCATCACCAACGTGGGGATGATCACGGACCCGGCTGCGGGTGCAGCGGCGTCCAAGGGAACCAGCCCCAAGAAGGAGGCGAAGCGCTAGCCCATGGGCCTTCACCCGGCCGTCTCCCAGAGCATGCTCGCCGCCCGGCCCTCACGGCTGGGCCGCTTCCTTGGCGTCTCCGTGGCTGGCCATGGCCTGCTGCTGGTGCTGGGCCTGGTGTACTCGGCGCTGACCGCCGGGCCGAAGGTGAACCCGAACCTCCCGGTCATCAAGGCCACCCTGGTCCGCCAGGGCAAGCCACGCGATCCCAAGCTGCTGCCGCGCAAGGAGCAGCCCCCGCCTCCACCCAAGGAGGTGAAGGCGCCGCCTGCCCCGCCTACCGCGGCTCCCAAGCCTCCGGAGAAAGTGGCTGTGTCCGTGCCTGCCGCGAAGCCGCAGCCTGCGCCCGCTCCACAGAAGGGCGACACCTCTGCCGAGGATCGGCGCAAGCGGCTCTTCGGCGCCTTTGACAAGACGGCCAAGCAGGCCCCGCCCGAGGAGCTGGAGGGTGCCGAGGACGGCGATCCGGACGGCGACTCCGCCATCGCCGAGGGCGAGCGCTACTACGCGCTGCTCTCCGCACAGGTGCGCCGCAACTACAACGTCGCGGAGTCCATCCCCGATTCCGAGCGGCTCTTCCTCAAGGCGCAGGTCCAAGTGCGCCTGGGCCGGGCTGGCGAGGTGCTGCAGTCGAGCCTGACTGCAACCAGCGGAAACGATCTCTTCGACTCCGCTGTGCTCTCCGCGGTGAAGAAAGCCTCTCCCTTCTCCCCTCCCCCTGATCACCTTCGTGACGCGCTCCAGAAGCAGGGGGTCGTCCTGGAGTTCCGCCCGTGAAAGCCCTCCTCCTCTCGCTGCTGCTCTTCCCGATCGCGGCGCTCGCGCAGGCCCCGGTCATCCAGATCTCCGGCGCCAACTTCCGCCCGCTGCCTCTGGCCGTCCCCGCGCCGCTGAGCCTGGATGAGGGCGGCAAGCGGCTCGCCAAGGACTTCGACGGGCCCTTCCTGTTCGACCTGCGCGCCTCCGGCATCTTCCAGGTGCTGGACCGCTCCAGCTTCACCGCCGATCCCAAGGAAGGGGTGACGGCGGGCAGCATCAACTTCTCTCGCTGGGCGGACGTAGGCGCCGAGTCGCTCGTGAAGGTGCAGCTGGGCGCCGAGGGCAACACGCTGCGCGGCGAGCTGCGCCTGTTCAACGTGGGCACCGGCCGCGAGGACTTCAAGGCCAGCCACGACGTGCCCACTACTGAGCCGCGCCAGCTCGCGCATTTCCTCGCGGACGCGCTCTACCGCCACCTCACCCGCGAGCCGAGCCCCTTCCTCTCGCGCATCGTCTTCGTGCGCAAGGCGGGCTCCAACCGGGACGTCTCTGTGGCCGACTGGGACGGCAACAACGCCCGAGCCCTCACCAGCGGCGGCATCAACCTGCTGCCCGCCCTGGGCCCTGGTGGCGCCGTGGGCTTCACCTCCTACCGCCGCGGCCGGCCGGACCTCTACGTCCAGAAGCCCGGCGAGGAGGCTCGCCCCGTGGTGCAGAACGGGCAGATGGCCACTGGCATTGCCTGGTCTCCGGACGGCAAGCGCATCGCTTACGCCCTGGCCGAGGGCGAGAGCACGCAGCTCTACGTGGCCAACGCGGACGGCAGCGCGCCCAAGCGCGTCACCGACACTCCCTACGGCATCAACTCCAGCCCCACCTGGTCGCCAGACGGCAAGCGCATGGCCTTCGTGTCCAACCGGGGCGGCTCTCCGCAGATCTACGTGATGGGCGCGGATGGCTCGAGTCCGCGGCGGCTCACCTTCCAGGGCAACTACAACCAGACGCCCGACTGGTCGCCGCGCGGGGACCTCATTACCTTCACCGCACGTGACGAGCGCAACGCGTTCGATCTCTTCACGGTGAACGTGGACACGGGGAAGATCGCCCGGCTCACCCAGGATCAGGGCAACAACGAGGAGCCCGTCTTCTCCCCCAACGGCCGCCTCATCCTCTTCACCTCCACGCGCGATGGTGCGCCACGGCTCTACGTCATGACCGCCGACGGCAACAACCAGATCGCCCTGCCCATGGACAGGAGCGGGGGCCTCACGCCCGACTGGGCCCCGGCCCCGTGAGCAGCGCGCCGCTGCGCGCACGCTGGGCGCTCGATCCGGAGATCGTCTTCCTCAACCACGGCTCGTTCGGCGCCTGCCCCACGCAGGTGCTCCAGGCCCAGGACGAGCTGCGCGCTCGCCTGGAGGCCGAGCCCGTGCGCTTCATGGTGCGCGAGCTCGAGCCGCGGCTCGATGAGGCCCGCGCGTCGCTGGCCTCCTTCCTCGACGCGAACCCGGAGGAGCTGGCCTTCGTGCCCAACGCCACCGCGGGCGTCAATACGGTGCTGCGCTCGCTGCACTTCGCCCCTGGGGATGAGCTGCTCACCACCAACCACGAGTACAACGCCTCCCGGAATGCGCTGGACTGGGTCGCTGGCCGCCTGGGCGCGAAGGTGGTCGTGGCCCGGCTGCCCTGGCCCGTACCGACGCCCAAGGCCGTGGTGGAGGCGGTGCTCGAGCAGGTGACGCCGCGCACCCGGCTGCTCCTCATCGATCACATCAGCAGCCAGACGGCGCTCGTCCTGCCGATCCAGGAGCTGGTCCGGACCCTCCGTGAGCGCGGGGTAGAGACACTCGTAGACGGTGCTCACGGCCCCGGCCAGGTGCCCCTCTCCCTGCGCGAGCTCGGCGCCGGCTACTACACCGGCAACTGCCACAAGTGGCTGTGCGCGCCCAAGAGCGTGGCCTTCCTCCACGTGCGCCAGGATCTTCAGGCCGGGCTCAAGCCGCTCTCGGTGAGCCATGGCCACAACTCGCCGCGCCGGGATCGCTCGCGCTTCAGGCTCGACTTCGATTGGACGGGGACGCATGATCCCACCCCCGCGCTCTGCGTCCCGCTCGCCCTGCAGGTCATGGGTGCCATGCTGCCCGGGGGCTGGCCAGCGCTGATGGCCGACAACCGGGCCAAGGCCCTCGCCGCGCGCAGGATGCTGTGCGAGCGCCTCGGTGTCGCCCCCCACTGCCCCGAGGAGATGGTGGGCGCCATGGTCACCGTGAGCCTGCCCGAGGGCTACCCGGTGGACCCTCCCCCTCCGCACTACCTGGACCCGCTCCAGGACCGGCTCTTCCACGACTGGAAGATCGAGGTGCCCGTCATCGCCTGGCCCAAGCCACCCCAGCGCCACCTCCGGGTGTCTGCCCAGCTCTACAACACACACTCGGAGTACCAACGTCTGACGGAGGCTTTGGAAGCGCTCCTGCGTTGAGTAGGCTGGCGGGCAATGCCTCGCTTTGCCACCATCGACGTGGGCACCAACTCCGTCCTCTTGCTCGTGGCGGACCGGACTCCCGAAGGTCCGTTCCAGGCCGTCCTGGAGAAGGCCGAGATCACCCGGCTGGGCCGAGGTGTGGACCAGAGCCGCCGCCTCTCCCCCGAGGGCATGGGAGCCACGCTCGATGTGCTGACGGCCTTTGCCCAGGAGGCCCGCGCCCTGGGTGCGGAGGCCATCGCGGTGTCCGCCACCAGTGCGGCGCGCGACGCCCAGAACGGCGCGGAGTTCCTCGAGGCCGCCAAGGCGCGGGCCGGAGTCACGGTGGAGATCATCTCCGGCGAGCAGGAGGCACAGCTCTCCTTCGCCTCCGCCCACATGGACTTCGGCAATGAGGCGGCCGGAACGCTGCTCGTCATCGACATTGGCGGCGGCTCCACCGAGTTCATCTACGGCAACAGCGCCGGGCGGGTGGACTTCCGCCACAGCTATGACGTGGGCTCGGTGCGCCTCACCGAGCGGTTCATTCGCACCGATCCCATCTCCCCCGAGGAGCGTGAGCGCGTCACCTCCCACCTCCGGCAGGCCTTCTCCTCGCTGCCTCCTCCACCGCCCGCCGCCGAGCTGGTGGGCGTGGCCGGCACGGTGACGACGCTCTACGCACTGCACCACCGCATCGATCCCTACGACGCCACGCGCGTGCATGGCGGGACCCTGACCTCCGCCCAGCTCGAGCAGCTCGTGGACCGGCTCTGTGAGCTGCCACTCGCCGAGCGTCGCACCCTGCCCGGCCTGCAACCCAAGCGCGCGGACGTCGTCCCCGCCGGCGCGCTCATCCTCCGGGAGGCCTTTCGCGCCTTGGGACTCGGCCAGTGCCGCGTCAGTGATCGTGGCCTGCGCTGGGGGCTCATGGCGCACCGCTTCGGAGCCCGCCGGACATGAGCCAGTTGCCGGCCGTGGCCGCCCCTCCGCACGCGGAAAGCAACGCGCGCGCGGGCTACGCGCTCCTCATCCTCACGCTCATCAACCTGGTCAACTACCTCGACCGGTACATCGTCGCGAGCGCTCTGCCCGGCATCCAGAAAGAGCTCGGCATCAACAACACGCAGGCGGGCCTGCTCGGGACCGTCTTCATCGTGGTGTTCATGGTGGCCTCCCCGCTCGGCGGCTACCTCGGGGACCGGATGCCCCGGAAGTACTTGGTGGCGGGCGGCGTCCTCCTCTGGAGCCTCGCCACCGGGGCCTCGGGCCTGGCGGGCACCTTCATGACGCTGCTGCTCGCGCGCGCAGTCATCGGCATCGGCGAGGCGGGCTATGGCGCGGTGGCCCCCTCCATCATCTCGGATCTCTACCCTCGCCACCTGCGCACGCGGGTGCTCGCGTTCTTCTACATCGCCATCCCGGTGGGCGCCGCGGCAGGCTACGGGCTGGGCGGGTGGATGAGCAGCACCTACTCCTGGCACGCGGCCTTCTTCGCGGGCGGAGTCCCCGGGCTTGTCCTGGGGACAATGGCCTTCTTCATGCCCGAGCCCCAACGGGGAGCCATGGATGGGCCGGACGCGCAGACGAAGATGCCCTTCCGCGTGGGGCTCAAGGGGCTCGCGGGCAATAAGGCCTTCTGGGCTACGACCGTGGGGTACACGCTGATGACGTTCTCCATCGGCGGGCTGGGCTACTGGATGCCCACGTACATGGTGAATACGCGCGGCATGCCGGAGGGACAGGCGGGCCTGGCCTTCGGCGCGGTGACGGCCGTTGCGGGCTTGCTGGGCACCCTGGCGGGTGGGTGGCTCGGGGACAGGATGGACCGGCGGCGCGAGGGCGGTGGTCTGCTCATGTCCGGCGTGGGGCTGATGCTCGCCGCCCCGTTCATGTACCTCGCCGTGCAGTTGGAGTCCCAGGTAGCCTCGTTCGCCGTCATTGGTGTGGCGCAGTTCCTCCTCTTCCTCAACAGCGGCCCCATCAACGCGGCCATCGTCAACTGTGTGCCGCCGGCCTTCCGCTCCTTCGCCATGGGGCTGAACGTGCTGTGCATCCACATGCTGGGAGACGCCATCTCTCCCACGCTCATCGGGCGGATCGCCGATCTGTCCAGCCTCACGGCCGCCATCGAGGTGAACGCCGTGCCGGTGCTGTTCGGCGGCGCGGCGCTGCTCATCGCTGCGAAGCTCTACCACGAGGCCATCCCTCGTCAGCGCTGATCCAAAGCTGCGAGAGTGCGTGCCTCTAGAACACTCAGAGAGGAATGCTCCATGAAGACGTGGATGAGCGGTCTGCTTAGCGCCATCACCCTGTCGGGCCTGGGCGGGTCCATGCTGTCATGCTCGGACGACAAGAAGCCGGAGCCGGAGCAGGTGCGGCCGCTGCCCCTCGGGGGGAGCAACCTGTCCGAAACGCGCGAGTCTCAGGAGGTGGCGCCCGGTGTCACGTATACGCGGATCGCGCGTGGTCAGGAGTCCAGTCAGGACGTCCACACGGTCGATGTGGCGTTCAGGACCGATCGCACCGCGGCAGAGACCCTCCTGACGGAGCTCCTGGGCAAGGGCTTCCAGGTCCGGCTCGAGGCCGTCTCCAAGCGGGCGCCGGACGATCCGGGGAGCGGGCCCATCGGGTACCTGGTCCGCAGCGGCTCTGTCCCCACCACCGCCGAGGTCAACTCGCTCCGGGATCAGCTGGCCGCTGCCGGCTACGCGGGCCTGCGGACCGTCTATACCGGCGAGGATGGCGGGGAGACGACGGGGCCCTGGGTCGTGCACGTGCTCGAGGTTGATTCCTCCCTCTTCCAGGGGAGGGTGGAGCCGGAGCTGGGGACGGGGCTCATCCCGGAGCGGGAGCTCCTCACGGCCCTCGCCAAGAGAAAGGGCGCCCTGGCCGCCATCAACGGCGGCTATTTCGTGATCGGTGCGAGCGATGGGACGCCGGGAGACATGGCGGGCATCTCCGTGATCAAGGGCTCCCTCGTGAGCGAGGCGGTGGATGGCCGTACGAGCCTCATCCTCCCGCCTGGCGCGGGGAAGGGCGCCGACATCGCGGCCATCCGAGACACCGTGACCGCAACCGCCTCGGACAGCGCGAAGCGCACCGTGGACGGTCTGAACCGGGCGCCGGGCCTCATCCGAGCCTGCGGTGGAGAGGGCGGCGACATGCCTCTTGAGCTGCCGAAGCACGACTTCACCTGCACCGATGACAGTGAGCTGATCCAGTTCACGCCGGCCTTCGGTACCTCCACGGTCGCTGGCCCGGGGGTCGAGGCCGTGTTGAATGCGGGGAGCGCCGTCATCGAGCTGCGTGAGGCCCGAGGCGGCTCCATCCCGCCGAACGGCTCGGTGCTCGCGGGCACGGGCGAGGCGGCGGAGTGGCTGCGCGCCCATGCCCAGCTGGGAGCGACGATCCAGGTCGCGGTGGACATCACTGCGGAGGGCGCTCCCCTCCCGGCGGGGGCAGGCGTCGTCAATGGCGGCCCGCGCCTCCTGAGCGACTCCGAGCCCAAGATCACCGCCTTCGCCGAGGGGTTCGTTCACAGCGACAACGCGGAGTTCTATTACCGCTTCGGCGTCCGGCGGAACCCGCGCACGCTTGCGGGCGTGACGAGTGATGGCAAGCTGCTCCTCGTCGCGGTGGATGGCCGGCAGCCGGGCTACAGCGTGGGCGCGAGCTTCGAAGAGAGCGCGCTCATCATGAAGGCGCTCGGGGCCGAAGAGGCCGTCAACCTCGACGGCGGTGGATCCACGGGCGTGATGGTGGGTGAGAACCTCCTGACCCGGCCCTCCGATGCCACGGGCGAGCGTCCCATCGGCGACGCGATCGTGATCCTGCCGTAGCGCCACTCTCTGTCGGAGAGCTCTTCCTGAGACCTGCCTCCTCGCTCCATCGTTATGGGGAGGCAGGCTGCTCCACACGGGGCCGGTACTCGCCGGCCAGCTTCTCCACCTCGGCGGACAGGCGCTCTCCGTCCTGCAGCAGCAGGGCCTTGAGCCGCGCGCGGCTGCCCAGCGTGAAGAACACGCCGATGTCCCGCTTCAGGTCCGCCCAGCGCTCGACGAAGTAGAGGGTGAAGAGCGCCAGCGGCGGCACCCCCACCAGCGCCACCACGCCCCAGATCCAGCCGCCCAGCAGCCACGCGGCCACCGTGAGGCCTGGCCACCACAGCAGCGCCATGAGCAGCGCGCCCAGGAACTTCACCGTGGCCTGCGTATCCAGCTCGCTGTTGCGCGCGGCCAGCCGCGGCACCTGGTACGGCAGGCCGAAGAGCACCAGCCCCAGCGCAAACAGCGGCAGCCCCAGGCACAGCGCCAGCAGGTTCTTCACCACGAAGGTGGCCACCTGCCCGGGCTGGTACACGAGCGTCAGATCCTTCGGGTTCGCGTGCACCAGCTCCAGCCGCCGCTGGAAGGACATGAGCGAGGAGCGCACGTGCTCGAAGCGCTCCGGCTGCTCGGATCGGAAGAGCTGCAGCCCCTTCGCCCAGCGCTTCAGGCGCTCCCGGTCCGTCTTCTCACCCTGGCGGAACGCGTAGAGCTGCTCGGCCGTCTGGATGAGCGGCAGATCCTCCCACTGCGTGAG
>NZ_DASPHO010000338.1:0-10163 GCF_035629615.1 Hyalangium sp.
CACCTCCCGTCCAGAAGGTGCGGCCAAAGATGCTGGCTGCCAGCACGATGCGCCTTGCCTCCGGCTCCAGGCGCTGCAAGCGCGACTGGAGCATGGCCAGCACTGAGCCAGGCAGCTCCTCGCCATGCCCCTCGGCCACCCCGCGAATGAGCTCCTCCAGGAAGAGGGCGTTGCCGGCCGCCTGTCCCACCAGCCGGGCCACCACGGCCTCCGGGACCTGGGGGCCGAGCACCTCATGCACCAGCCGGGCGCTGGCTTTCTGGCTCAAGCCTCGCAAGGGCACCTCTTGCACGCCCCGGGTCCACAGCCCCGGGAACAGCCCCCTCACCTCGGGCCGCGCCAGGGCCAACACCATCAGCGGCTGCTCCGAGAGCTCGCGCAACACCTGCGCCATCAAATGGATGCTGGGCCCATCACTCCAGTGCAGATCCTCCAGCATCAGCAGCACCGGACTCTGGGCGCACTCTGCCTTGAGCCAGGTCACCAGCGCCCGCGTCACCTGGTCGCTCATCAGCTGCGGGTTCTCCCGGGCCGCGCGCAGCCTGGGGCTGTCCTCCCCGGGGAAGGGAATGGCGCACAGCTCGCCCAGAAACTCCGTGGCATCCTTGTGCTGCTCGGGCGGGAGGTGCCGTGTCACTCGCCGGGCCACCCTGGCGCGGCGGGTCTCGAGCGGTTCACCATCCACCACCTCACACACCCGGCGCACGGCCTGTCCCACCAGGCCATGGGCTGCGCTGGTGTTCATGGGATCCCCCCGTCCCAGCAAGACGAGCGGGGGGTGGGCATGGTGCTCCAGGCGCCGCAGCAACTCGTGGCGCAGGCGGGACTTGCCGGTACCCGCGGGAGCGATGACCAGGAGGGAGCGTGCGGAGGACTCCTCCACGCAGATGGTGAAGGCCAGCTCGAGCAGGGTCAGCTCCTGCTCGCGGCCGACGCAGGGGGTGGGCCGCCCCAGCAGCGGGCGGGATTCGTCTACGCTCAGGTGCTCGCCGCTCAGCAGGAAGAGGCTCGACGGAGTCTTGTCCAGCAGGAAGCGCGAGCCCAGCAGCCCGGCCGTGGTGTCATCCACCAGCACCAGGGAAGAGGAAGCCAGGCTTCGGTTCTTCTGGACCTTGAGCAGCTCGCCGGCCCTGTCGACAGCATCTCCGACAGGCAAGGGGTGGCCGCGCAGACTCAGGCCCGTGGTGAGCGCCACCATGCTGTCCGGCCAACGCTCCTTGACGGACAAGGCGCAGTGGGCCGCCAGGCCTGCCTGGTCGGAGGCAGTGCCGCGCTCCAAGATGAAGGTGGCCAGCAGCGAGCCGTCGGCCAATAGGGCTGCATGGGCGCTGTGAGCTTGGAGCTCCTGCAACAACAGCTGGAGGTGCTGGCGGGCCTGCTCCTCCTCTTCCAGGGTGAGCGTCGGCGTCTCCTTGAGGGAGTCGCGGGGGGTGGCCAGCAACACGCTCACCAGGTGCTGCTCGGCGTAAGCCGGCTCGGGTGGCGACGAGACAGTCGAGTGTGGCTCGGGCAGCACCGAGACCCGAGTGGCCCGAGTGGGCGGAGGAAGCTCAGTGAGAGGCTCCAGCTCTTCCAGCGCGCGCAGCAGGTGCCCGGCATCCGCGGGCCGTTGCTCGGGCTTCTTGGCCAACATCCGCTCCACCAGCCCCTGGAGCGAGGCGGGCAGCTCTGGCCTTTGCGTGCGCAGCGGCACCGGTTCGGAGAAGAGGATCTTGGCCAGCACGGCGGCCACATGAGGTGCACGGAAGGGAGGTTGGCCCGTGAGGCACTCATAGAGCACACACCCCAACGAGAAGATGTCGACGCCAGGAGAGAGGGTGCGGAGGCCCGCGACCTGCTCGGGCGCCATGTAGCCGGGAGTCCCCAGGATCTCGGCGGTGTGGGTGAGCGCCTGGGAGGCAGCATGGACACGGGCCAGACCGAAATCCAACAGCACCCCATCTCCAGGCTGGCCGGCGCGCAGGAAGAGGTTGGAGGGCTTGAGGTCGCGGTGAATGATGCCTTGGGTATGAGCCGCGGCCAGGGCGTCTGCGGCGCGCCGGAGCAGTTGCAGGGACTCGGAGAGGCTCAGCGGGGTGTGAGCCAGTCGCCGGGCGAGGTCCTCGCCCTCGAGCCACTCCATGGCGAGGAAAGGTTGACCTTCCTCGGTGAGACCATGGGCGACGTAGGAGACGATGCCTGGGTGGCGCAGCGCGGCCAGCAGCTGGGCTTCGCGGGTGAAGCGGCGCGCCACCTCCGAGTTGCCTGGGGCATGGAGCAGCTTGAGGGCGACGGGAAGTCCGGTGTGCTCGTCACGCGCCAGGAAGACAACGCCCATGCCTCCGCGGCCTGCCGGGCGCTGGAGCGTGAATCGCTGGGCGACGACGGAACCCGGAGCAAGCAGAACCGATGATGCAGGAGGCATTCAACACGGAGCGTACCATAGAGGAGTGGACAGGCTGGGACTGGCCGCCTGTCTCATCCGTCCCCCGCGTCAGAGGGAATAGAGTGCCCGCATCGCAATGCGTCCAAGGATCGGCGCAGGGTCTACTTTGCGAACATGGACGAGCTCATGGCGCCGCTGATGGAGCCCACTGGAGGCAAACGCACGCCATGGCTCCGTTCGTCGGACTCCAGGCGAGATTGACGCCTTCGCCGCCCAGGAGCCGGGCCGGCCCCGTCTAGCCGTCCGAGCGGAGGGCCTCGTGAGCTGGCACGCGCAGCGCGCGGCGGGCGGGCAGCCAGCTCGCCAGCAACGCCACGGCTCCGAGGAGCGCGGGCACTGCAGCGAAGGTGAGCGGATCAAACACCTCCACGCCGTAGAGCATGCCGGCCAGTCCCCGCGCGAGCAGGCCTGCGCCCACCAGGCCGACGACCACGCCCACCGCCGCGAGCCGCATGCCCTGGCTGATCACCAGCCGCAGCACCTGGTGGTCCGTCGCGCCCAGGGCTACGCGGATGCCCAGCTCTCGGGTGCGCTGGCTCACCGAGTAGGCCAGCACGCCGTAGAGCCCCACGCCCGCCAGGGCCAGCCCCAGCGCCGCCAGCGCGGCCAGCAAGGCCCCCAGCACTTCTGTCCGCCCGTAGCTCGCGCGCACCACTTCCTCCAGGGAGCGCACCTTGACCAGCGGCACGTCCGGGGCCAGCCCACGCAGTTGTTCGCGCAGGGCCGCCGTCAGGGCGGCTGCATCGCCCGTGGTGCGCACGGCGAGCACCATCCTCCGCGGTAGGAACTGCCCCATGGGCAGGTACACTGCGGCCACGGGCGTTTCGCCCAGCGCATCCTGGCGCACGTCCCCCACCACGCCCACCACCTCGCGGAAGGGCTCCCCCTCGAACTCCAGCCGCGCCCGCTGCCCCAGGGCACCTCTCCCGGGAAGGTCACGCCGCGCGAACGCCTCGTTGACGAGCATGACGGGCGGCGCTCCCGGCCCGTCCGCGGCCTCTGGCAGCCGCCCCTCCTTCAGCGACATGCCCATGGCGGCGAGGTAGCCCTCGCTCACGGCGTGGAAGTTCGTGAGCTCGCGGGTGGCCGCCACCGCGATGTCCTCGCCGGGGTGGAGGACCACCGCGACACCGGTGTTCCCCCACAGGGGCACCGTGCTGGCCAGCCCCGCCGCCTGCACTCCCGGGAGCGCCCGCACCCGCTCCAGAAGCTCGGTGAAGAGGAGGTGTCGACGCGCCTCGTCTGCGTAGGCGTCTCCCGCCAGGTAGAGCTCCGCCACGGTGACACCGCGCGGCTCGAAGCCGAGCGGCACCTCGTGCAGCGCTCGCAAGGTGCGCAGCATCAGCCCCGCCCCCACCAACGGCACGAGGGCCAGCGCCACCTGCGCCACCACCAGTGCGGCCCTCGCACCACCGCTCCCCGTGGTGCCCCTCGCGCCCCTCAGATCTCCCAGCGCCCCGCGGCCGTTGGCCCGCGCCGTGCGGAGCGCTGGCACCAGGCCGAACAGGAAGCTGGTGAGGAGGGACAGGCCCGCGGCGATGGCCAGCACGTGCCCCTCGAGCTGCACCTCTCCCTGCGGCAGCACCTCCTGGGGGATCAGCGCTCGCAGGAGGTCCACGCTCCACAGCACCAGCAGCAGGCCCGCGGCCCCGCCAGCGAGCGCGAGCAGCGTGCTCTCCACCAGGAACTGCTGTAGCAACTGCGCACGGCCCGCCCCGAGCGCGGCGCGCACGGACACCTCTCGGGCGCGTGCGCTGGCACGGGCCAGCAGCAGGTTGGCTACGTTGGCGCAGGCCACGAGCAGCACCAACGCGCCGACGCCGGCCAGCAGCCACAGCGAGTCTCTCACGCCTTCCACCACCTGAGCATGCAGTGGCACCAGGCGCACCCCCGTCGCATCCCCGGCATACGCCTCCTCGCGAGTCAGCGCCGCGGCCAACTCGTCCATGTCCACCCGAGCCTGCTCCAGCGTCACTCCGGGCCGCAGCCGCCCCACCACGCGCATCATGTTGTTCTGGGGGTTGTGCACCTCCTTGAGCAGGTCCGGGGCCAGGGGCTTCCACAGCTCTACATCCGGGGCCAGCTGGAAGGAGGCGGGCAGGACGGCCAGCACCGTGTGGGGCTGCCCATTCAGGGTGAGCGTCTGGCCGATGACACCCGGGGACTGCCCGAAGCGCCGCTGCCACAGGGCGTGAGTGAGGAGGACCACGCGGTCGCGACCTGGCACCTCCGCCTCCTCGTCGAAGGCGCGCCCGAGCACCGGCTGCACCCCGAGCATGGGCAACAGCCCCGCCGTCGCACGTCCCGCGCGCACCTGCTCCGCGCCCTCGTCACCGGTGAGCGTGAGATCCTGGATCGCCAGCCCCTCGAAGCCCGCGAAGGTGCGTGAGCGCTCGCGCCAGGCCCGGAGCGCCGGGTAGCTCACGCCGATCCGTTCCCGCTGCGGTACCGACTGGTGCACGCGCACCAGCTGTTCCGGTGCGGTGTACGGCAGCGGGCGCAGCAGCACCTGGTAGACGACGCTGAAGACAGAGGTGGAGGCGCCGATGGCCAGCGCGAGGGTGGCCACGACCATCAGCGTGAAGACACGCTCACGCCTCATGAGGCGGAGGGCCAGACGGACGTCTTGAAGGAGCTGAGCCATCGGTGAGCTCGAAGGGAGTCCCGGGAACGGGAGACCTCGAGGCGATGCAACTCTAGTGCCACCGGGGAGGGGAGCCGAGCGGGTCCCCTGCTGCCTTCAGGTGGAGAGAGCTGAGCTCAGGCGAGTGTCCGACGGTGGCACGCGGTGTCCCGCAGGCGGACAGCACACAGGGACACATCAGAGCGCATCAGCGCGATGTCGGAGAGGGCTCTCCCTTGAGGAGCGCCGCCACGGTCGGCGCCGGCCACTTCGCAAGGGCCGGCGCCGCCGTGAAGCGGACAGACGAACTACGGCACGGTCGCGGTCAGCGAAACGCCCGAGTACGTACTGTAGGCACGCACGGAGACGTACCAGGTCCCAGCGACCGGGTTGTTGATCGTGCAGGTCTCCGTGTTGCCGCTGAGATACGGGCGGCAGTTATACGCAGAAGTCGTCGGCTGCGAGCCGCTGCGGACGTAGAGGTCCGCGTCACCGCTGCCGCCGAACTGACTCACCGTCAGGCTGGACTTACCCGCCGGGACGGTGATGGGGTAGTGCTTCCAGGTGCCGCTCGAGCCCGAGAGGCTGGTCTGGGAGAGCAGCGTCGTCCCGGGGGGGGGAGGGGTGCCGCTGATCTTCGAGGCGATCCAGGTCTCAAAGGAAGACACGCGGGCGTACATGCCGGGATAGCGAGAGTCAGCGCAGCCATAGCCCCAGCTGACGACACCCGCCAGCGCGCGCGTGCTGCCCTTGACCACCGTGAGCGGGCCACCGCTGTCGCCCTGGCACGAGTCCTTGCCGGGCGCGGCCGCGGCGAGCTGGTCCGCGCCGATGGTCTCGCTCGGGTAGGACGACTGGGCCGAGCTGTTGCTGATGATGTTCACGTCCACGGTCTGCAGCGTGTTGGGGAGCGACGAGCTTCCGCTGGAGAGCGTGCCCCAGCCGGTGACGCGCGTGACGACGCCCGTGTTGGTCAGGCCCGCGGACACGTCCGCTGCCGTGATGATGCCAATGGCCTTCACGTTCGTGCCGCTCAGGTCGAGCGGCGTAGACAGACGCAGCAGCGCCACGTCCTTGCCGACATTGGCATCCACGTAGCCGGGATAGACGACGACCTCGGCGACCTGGCGGATCTGCCCGGAGGAGCTCCCGCTGATCGTGGTGCTGCCCGCCGCCACGCGGCCCGGCTTGGAGATGGACCCGCCCGAGTTCACGCAGTGCTGCGCGGTCAGGATCCAGTTCGCGTTGAGCACAGAGCCGCCACAGAAGTGGGAGCCTCCGCTGGACTGCAGGGACACCTGCCAGGGGTTGGCGGCGATCGTCGTACTGGTTCCGCCGACGATCTCCTGCTCCGCGGACGCGACCGGCTCCTGCGTGAGCTTCTCGTCGAGCATCTCGGGACCGCAACCGACCAGCAGCGACAGCCCGCTGGCAACAGCCCAGCGGCGAATGACCATGCCTGAAAGCATTTGAACCTCAGTGGTGGGGGATAGAAGCGCGCGCACTGTGAGGGCTCTCGATATCATCGGTCAACAGAGAATTCGTATTCACCTCCTGTTACTTAGCTTTCGGCGTACCCTCTATATACGCGCTTAGACCGGAAGACTCTTAAAACCTGTCTGAGATAGCATCTGTTTAGCAGTGCTTTCTGTTTCTTGTTCCAGTCTGAGACGTGTTTTACCGCCCCCATGAATCCGCGATTGCGTGTTCACTTCGAGAAGGAGCTGCGCCACTCGGTGGAGGCTGAAGCGCGCCATGAGCGGGAGGCCGCGTGGCGGTTCCTCGAGCGCGCGCACATCCTCAGTCAGGCCGATGCCGGGCCGCACCTCCGCGTGCACTGGGCGATGCTCACCTTTGCCTGGCGTGCTCGGGACTGGCGGGAGTGGCTGGGGCAGCTCCCGCGTCTCCTCCTGGCGGGGCCCGGCTCCCTCCTGGGTCGCGCCCCCATGGGAAACACAGGCGGAGCGGACGTGGGCATCTTCACGCCAATGCCTATTCCCGAGGAGCTGCAGAAACTCCTACGCGATCGCTGAACGTATCGTCATGTGCACCGTCATCGCCTTCCACGTCATTGGGAGCGCGCTCGTGCTCATGGAGTGCATTCGGCCATGAGCGGCGCTGCGTCCGCTAAAAAGACGACGCGCCGGGGTGAGCGTGAGAGCACCCCGGCGCGTCGGGACCTTGGAGGTGAAACCTCCTCCGTCCTGGGAGATTGAGAAGCGCCGCCTATTCCTGGCGCAGCGCCTCGGTGGGATCCACACGTGTGGCCCGGCGCGCAGGCAGCCATGCGGCGAAGAGCGCCACGACAGATGGCCGTGTTGGCGCCGATCCCCAGCGCGAGCGTGAGGACCAGCAGGGCCGCGAAGGCGGGCTGCCGCCGCAGCAGGCGCAGACTGAAGCGCAGATCCTGGAGGAAGGTGTCCATGACGCTCAGCCACTCTGTAGAGCGAACCCCGTGCCAGCGACCCTTCTCCTGGGGAGCACGGGCTCAGGCTGCCGTGGACTGCCCGTAACTGGGAACGGCCGTCCCAGCTCCGGACACCCGTGCCGGGGCCTCGCTCGAAGTGTCCGTTTCTGGGACGACGGTTTTCGCAATCGGGCAGCCCGCCCCCGGGTGGGAGGATAATCCCCTGCAGTTTCAATGGGTTGGGGCCCTGTTCAGCGTTGGCACGGCCTTCGCTCATAGGCCCGCCGTGGACATCCCTAGGACCCGCAAACCCAATCGCAAGCCTTGGATCTTCGGCGCCGCCGGGGTGGTGGCGCTCGTGGCCGTGACGCTGGGCCTGTCCCAGCTCCGGGCTGCCGCGCCCACGGTGGAGCGCGGCAGTGTGTGGATGGACATCGTGAAGCGCGGGCCCATGCTCCGCCAGGTGAAGGGGGCGGGCACGCTCGTCCCCGAGTACATCCGCTGGCTCACTGCCGACACGGCGGGCCGCGTCGAGCGCATCCACGTGCGCCCAGGCGCCCCCGTGCAGCCGGACACCCTGCTGATGGAGCTGTCCAACCCGGATGTGCAGCTCCAGGCGCTCGAGGCCGAACGCCAGCTCGCCAGCGCCGAGGCCCAGCTCATTGCCCTGCGCACCGATATGGAGACGCAGCGCATCTCCCAGGAGGCCGCCATCGCCACCCTGGAGACCGATGCTGCCAGCGCGGGCCGCCTGGCCCAGGCCACCGTGGCGCTGCTGGATCGCTCCTTCGTCCCCACCCTGGAGGCCCAGCAGACGCGCGAGAAGGCGGGCGAGCTGAGCGTCCGCCTGGAGCTGGAGCGCAAGCGCCTGGCGGTGCTCCAGGGCAGCACCCGGGAGCAGCTCGCGGCGCAGCAGGGACAGATCGAGCGATTGAAAGCGGTGGCCCGCTTCCGCCGTACACAGGTGGAGTCGATGCAGGTGAAGGCCGGGGAGGCCGGGGTGCTGACGGAGCTGCCGCTGGAGCTGGGACAGTGGGTGACGCCGGGGACGGTGCTGGCCAAGGTCGTCAAGCCCGAGCGGCTGAAGGCGGAGCTGCGGATCGCCGAGACGCAGGCGCGGGACATCCAGGTGGGCCAGCGGGCCCAGGTGGATACGCGCAACGGAGTGGTGGAGGGCACGGTGTCTCGCATCGCCCCGGCCGCGAGCCAGGGCACGGTGCGCGTCGAGGTGACGCTGCCGGATGAGCTGCCCAAGGGCGCTCGGCCGGATCTCACGGTGGAGGGGACGGTGGAGCTGGAGCGGCTGGGAGATGTGCTGTTCGTAGGCCGGCCCGCGGGCGCTCAGCCGAACTCCACGGTGTCACTCTTCCGGCTGCAGCCGGGCAGCGACGAGGCACTGCGGATCCCCGTGCAGCTGGGCCGGGGCTCGGTGAACTCTATTGAAGTGGTGCAGGGACTTACCGAGGGCGATCAGGTGGTGCTCTCGGACATGACCGCGTGGGACGCGGTGGATCGGGTACGAGTGCGATGAACACGACGGTTCCGGAGAGCACGAAGGATCAAGGCGTGGCGGTGACTGCGGCCGCGAGCTCGGCGGATGTGGTGCCGCAGAAGGCGCTCATCCAGCTGGAGGCGGTGACCAAGGTCTTCGAGACCGAGGAGGTCGAGACGCACGCCCTCTCGGATGTGCACCTCACGGTGCGGCCGGGCGAGTGGCTGTCGATTGTCGGCCCCTCCGGCTCCGGGAAGACGACGCTGCTGGCGGTGCTGGGGCTGCTGGACACGGCCAGCCGGGGCACCTACCTGATGGACGGCAAGTCCGTGCTGGAGCTGTCGCCTACGGAGCGGGCGCTGGTGCGCAACCGGCACATCGGCTTCATCTTCCAGAGCTTCAACCTGATAGGCGATCTGTCCGTCTACGAGAACGTGGAGCTGCCGCTCACGTACCGGGGGATGCCGGCCGACGAGCGCAAGAAGCGGGTGGAGAAGGCCCTGGAGCGCGTGGGGATGAGCCACCGGGCGCGGCACATGCCCGGGCAGCTCTCCGGCGGTCAGCAGCAGCGCGTGGCGGTGGCGCGTGCGGTGGCGGGCGATCCGCTCATCCTGCTGGCGGACGAGCCCACCGGTAACCTGGACTCGAAGAACGGCGAGTCGGTGATGCAGCTGCTGTCCGAGCTGCACCAGGGCGGCGCGACGCTGATCATGGTGACGCACGATCCGGCGCAGGCCCGGCTCGGTACTCGCATGGTGAGCCTGTTCGACGGGCGCGTCGTCCAGGACGAGCGCCTGCGCTAGGCCTCCATTTCCGGCACACAGGACCCATGGATCACTTCCTCCAGGATGCGCGCTATGCCCTGCGTGTTCTCCGCAAGAGCCCAGGCTTCGCGGTGGCGGCGGTGCTGGCACTGGCGCTCGGCATCGGTGCGAACAGCGCGGTCTTCAGCGTGGTGAACGGGGTGCTCTTGCGCCCCATGCCCTTCGCCGAGCCCGAGCGGCTGGTGCGCATCTTCGGCAACTTCCATGGGATCGGCCTGGAGCGGATCTCCGTCTCGGTGATTGAGTACCGGGATTACCGTGAGGTGCCGCGGACGCTGGCCTCGGTGGCGGCCTTTACGGACGCCGATGTGACGCTCACGGGCCAGGATGTGCCGGAGCGCCTGCGCGCCATCACCGCCACTGCGTCCTTCCTCTCCACGCTGGGCGTGTCG
>NZ_DASPHO010000339.1:0-3704 GCF_035629615.1 Hyalangium sp.
GAGGGTGGCTGGGCTCCCGGAGGCAGGGGAACGGGGGTCATCACCGGCAGCCCCGTGCGCGACGGCGGACGCTGACCCGACAGGGCCCCGGGAGGCAGGGGGACCGGCGTAATGGCGGGCAGGCCCGAGCGCGACGGCGGACGCTGCGTCGCGGAGGGCACCAGCTCGGGGTGCAGCGGGCGGTGGAAGGCCTGCAGCTCGGGAGGCCCCACGCGCACCATCCCATCGGGGGCACGATCCACCTCCACCGTGCCCAGGAAGAGGTAGCCCCCCGGCGCCAGCGAGCGGAAGAGGTTGTTGATCACCTGCTCGCGAGCGGAGGCGGAGAAGTACGTGAGGACGTTGCGGCAGAGGATGAAGTGGAACTGGCCGAGCACCGCATCCAAGGGCGACATCAGGTTGGCCACGATGAAGGTCGTGACGTTGCGCACGCTGTCGAAGATGGCGACCTGCTTCTCCTCGAGCGGACGGTAGAGCGGAAACAGGTGCGGCCCGGACTCCCGGCGGGACCAGGCGCCGTAGGTGGCACGCCGCGCTGCGGCCAGGCTCCCCTCGTTCAGATCCGTTCCCACCACCTCGATGGCGAGCCCCGTGGGCGCGGAGGCCAGCAGGCAGGCCGCCAGCGAGTACGCCTCCTCTCCGGTGGCGCAGCCGGCGCTCCAGCCCCGCAGGCGTGTCGCGCCCGCGCGCAGCGCACGGGGAACGCCTTCCCGGGAGATGAAGCGAAAGTGCTCCGGGTGGCGGAAGAAGTACGTCTCGCCCACGAGCGAGGCCCGGATGACGATCTGGGCAAACTCACTCTCCGGGCGATCCAGATCCGCGAGCAGCTCGGACATGGCGCGGCCCCGCCCAAGCTCCGCGCGCACCACACGCTCCAGGGACTCTGGAGCGATGGCGTCATCGCGGAAGCCCGTGCGATCAGCGATCATCTGCCGCGCCCGGGCGAACAGCAGCAAATCGACTCCCCCCGTCATGCGTCCAGCCTCACACCCCCCTGCCGCAGCAGCTCAGGCAGCTCCCGCAGCAGTCCGCGGGAGAGGAATACCTTGGGATCCAGCAGGGGCAGGGCCCCTCCACCAGCGACGTGCAGCATGCCCATGAGCCCCTCTCGGAGGAGCCCGTGCTCGGCGCCGCCCACGTTCCGGTCAATGTCCGTCGCGGAGAACTCCTCCGGGTCCTGCACCCGATCCACGCAGAGCGCCAGTGGCATGTCCTCCACCTGGATGATGACGAGCATCCGCTCGCGCAGCGAGACGCGGTGCTCCTGGCCCAGCCGGCGCGCCACATCCAGCACGCACACCGCCGCACCGCGAAGCTCCACGTACGTGCACAGGAAGGGAGGCCCGCCGGGCAGCGGCCTCAGCGCCGGCTGCAGGAGGACCTCGCGCACCGAGTCCAGCGGCAGGGCGAACTCCTGCTCCCCCGCGGACATCCGCAGCACCAGCATGGAGCCGACACGCTCACGGCGCCGGGAGTTCTCCAGTGTGGTGGCCACCGTGGAGAGCAGATCCTCGGCCCGGAAGGGCTTGGCCAGGAAGGCCTCGGCCCCCATCTCCAGGCAGGACTCCGCGCGAGACTTCTCCGAGGAGATGATGATGACGGGGATGAGGGCCATCCGCTCCTTGTCCGCCTTCATCTTCTGGAGCACTTCGTCCCCGTCCATCTCCGGCATCGACAGGTCCAGCAGCACGGCGGCTGGCTGCAGCCGCTCCAGCTTCTCGAGCGCCTCCCGGCCATTGCTCGCGGTGTGCAGCGAGTAATGACCCGAGAGGATCGCCTTCTCGAGAGCGAGGATGGCGTCGCTGTCGTCAACGAGGAGGAGGGACGGGAGGCTCACGGGGCGGCAAGCGGCAGGAACTGGCGGACGGTCTCGGTCAGATCTGCATGGGACACGGGCTTCTGGATGAAGGCATTGGCCCCTGCCTCCGCGCCCCGCTGCCGCAGATCCCCGCCCTTCTCCGCGGTGAGCAGAATCACGGGGATACCTCTCAGCTGGGTCTCCTTGCTGGCCCGGAGCTCCTTGACGAAGGTGATGCCGTCCATGCCCGGCATGTTGATGTCCGCAATCACCACGCTCACCGGCACCAGCCTCAAGAGTTGCAAGGCCCGAGTCGCATCCTCGGCTTCGAGAATGCTGAGCCGGAGATTCATCAAGTAGATCTTGATGATGTTGCGGACAGTCGGGCTGTCATCCACCACCAGGATGTTGTCGCTCACACCCACGGCTCCTCACGCGGGGGCCACTGGCGGCCCCTGCAACAAACGGTAAGACTTTAGCGTGTCCGCTCCGTCTGGAGAAAGGTGGCCAGTCCGTTCTTCCGCGGTCGGGCGGTTGGCGGACAGGCTCACACTCCCCTGGGCTAATCGCCCGCGGGCGGGGCCTCTCCCTCTGACTGCTCGGCGCGCGTATCCACAGGGGGCGCGCCAATCGCGTGGTAACCCCCATCCACGTGAACCAGTTCCCCCGTTGTCGACGGTAGCCAGTCCGACAGCAGGGCACAGGCCGTCCGGGCCACGGCGTCATGGCTGTCCCGGGAACTCCAGCCTAGCGGGGCCTGCTTCCCCCACCCCTGCTCCAGCGCCTTGAATCCGGGGATTCCCTTGGCGGCGATGGTCGCCAGGGGCCCGGCGGCCAGGGAATTGACGCGGATCCCCTTGGGGCCGAGATCGCGGGCGAGGTAGCGAACGGTGGACTCGAGCGCCGCTTTGCACACCCCCATCCAGTCGTAGATGGGCCAGGCGACGCGGTTGTCGAAGTCCAGCGCGACGATGGAGCCACCGCCCGTCATCAGCGGGGCCACCGCCACGGCGAGTTCCTTGAGGGAGAAGGTGGAGACGCGGAACGCCGTCTGGACGCTCTCCCAGGGGGTGTTGAGGAAGTTGCCGCCCAGCGCATCCTCCGGGGCGAAGGCCACGGCGTGCACGGCGCCGTCCACCCGCCCCCACCTCTGGCGCAGGGACTCCGTGAGCGCCGCGAAGTGCTCGGGCTTCGTCACGTCCAGCTCAAGCACCTCCGTCCCGGCCTTGAGCCGCTTGGCGCTCCGCTCGGTGAGCGAGCGGGCCCGGCCAAAGCCCGTGAGAAGGATCTCCGCCCCTTGGGCAAGCGCATGCTCGGCGATGCCAAACGCGAGGGACTGGGGGGTCAGCACCCCCGTGATCAGGATCTTCTTGCCCTGCAACAGCATGGGGAGCCTTTCGCGAGAAGAAGAGCAGGCCGGGCGGTTTACCACTCCTGACGGAAGGTGGGGCGTGAAACACGAGACGCCGCAGTGCGTAACAGGCGGGTCCGCCGGGTCCAGAGCAGGCCCCTGGGCGTGAAGTTCCACTCACGTGGCGCATGACTCCTGCTGCTGGATGGCCCCCCTCCCCACCGCCAGAAGTCCCGGAAGATCCACCAATTTATGGTGAAAACGCCCCATCGGGCCCCCCTTCCAGTAAAAGACTCCCGCCATGCCGAACTTTCAGGACACGTACCTCTCTGGCGCCAACATTGACTTCATCGAAGGGCTCTACGCCCGCTACCTCCAGGATCCCTCCAGCGTGGATCCGAGCTGGCGGGAGATCTTCGAACGCAACAACGGCGCCGGGCGCCCCATCTTCAGCAAGACGCTGCTAGAGGCCCCCGCCCCGGCCCCCGCTACCCCCGGCAAGAATGGCAAGACGGCCCCGAACGTAGCCATAGCCCCTGCCCCCACGGCGGCCCC
>NZ_DASPHO010000340.1:0-4613 GCF_035629615.1 Hyalangium sp.
TCAGGTCGAGACCACGCCGACGATCCCGCTTGAGATCCTGACAGCCCGCCTCCTGCACTTCGGTTCAAAGGACGTGGAGCGGGCCACAAGGAGGCTCGCCGAACGGCTGCGTAGGATCATCGCGGGAGCCCTCCAAGTCGATCCTGCGGAGCGGCACCAGAGCGCCCTCACCCTGGCGGACGAGCTGCGCGGGTACATGAGCGACTCCTGGCCCAAGTATCACGAGAGGAATCTGGCGGCGGAAATGGCGACGCTCATCAGTGCCGCAAGGAAGCTCGACGAGCATGTCGCGTACAGCGTGACTGAGTCCGGCATCCTCCCCGCTCCGGTGGATCAGCCTTGGAACTCCCTATGAGTCGCTCTCAAACGATGCAGCGCTTCGCCAACGAACTGGGCGCAGCCGCACGCGAGGCCCGGCTCCGGATGGGCCTGACTCAGGCCGAAGTGGCGGATCGGATCGGGATCGCCATGGAGGTGTACGGCAGGATCGAGCGCGGGGTGCTGCTGCCGAGCATCCAGACGTTCCTGGGGATGTGTCACGTCCTCGAAGCGGATCCGCGAGTGCTCCTCGGCCTCACGGAGCCCGGAAGCGTGTCAGGCCCGCCGCAGAGACCCGAGGATCCTCCCCACGTCCGCCGCCTCACTCTCCTTGCTCGTGAGCTGCGCGAGGAGGAAGTCATCGCCCTTCAGGGCGTGGCCAAGGTCATGCTGGAGGGCCGGAGACGGAAGCGCTCATAGAGAGCGGGGCCTGGACGCAGGATGCAGGAGGTTGGCCCCCGTGCGTGCTACCATGTGAGTCAGGAGGCTGGGGGAACCCATGGATCAGCAGCACTATCGACTCCCCTCCATAGGGGCCATGGTCGGTGACTACCGCATCGTCGGCCTGCTCGGAGAAGGCGGGCACGGCCATGTGTACCGCGCCGAGGCGTCCGGACGGTTCTACGCGGCGAAGTTCCTGGACCCGGGGCTCGATCGGTTCGGCGCGCGTGAGGTGCAGGCCCTCATGACGCTCACAGAGTTTCAGCTCCCAGGCGTGGTGCGCTTCATCGCGTGCGGCAGGTGGCCAGACCGTGAGCGTGGGCTCTTCTACGTCGTCATGGAGTACGTGGAGGGGCTGACGCTCTACGACTACGTGATGATCCACAACCCGTCAGCACGCAAGGTCGGCGGACTGGTGCTCTCCCTCGGGCGCACGCTGATCGCGGTGCAGGAGGCCGGCGTGCTCCACCGGGACGTGAAGCGGGAGAACATCATGGTCCGGCTGCCCAGCGAGGAGCCGGTGGTGCTGGACTTTGGGCTGGCGGCGCTGAGGGGGGCCAGGTCAAGCGAGGGGTTCGGGCAGGTCACCGGCACGCTGGAGTACGTCAGCCCAGAAGCGTGGAAGCATGCCAGGGATGAAGACGCGCGCTACAGGCCCACGCCGAAGGACGAGCAGTGGGCGCTGGGGGTGACGTTCTATTGGATGTTGACGGACATGCTCCCCTTTGGCCTGCGCGAGGATCCCCTCATGACGCGGCGGGTGCTGCGGGAGTTCCACAAGATGCCCCACGTCGTCAACCCCCGTGTCCCGCCTGAGCTGGGGGCCATCTGCATGCGGCTGCTGGAGAAGAGCCCAGAGGAGCGCTATCCGGACCTGCGAGCGATGTGCGGGGAGCTGCGCCGGGCGCTGGAGGCGTCCGCGGGGGCGGAGAACTGGGAGGTGCCGCTGGGCGACCCCAACGCGCCCGAGTGCCGGACGACCGAGATCGATGCGACGCGGCTCGCTCAGGATGGGCTCGAGTGGGTCTTCTCGACGATCAAGGTCCCCCGGCGTGGGCGAGTGATCAAGCTGCCCGAGTACATGGCGCCAGCGCCGCCCCCCGTGCCTTCACCGGAGCCCCGGCCACTTCCGAAGGCCGAGGACGCGGAACCAGCCCCAGCAGCCGCCGCGGTGGCCGTGGCCGTACCAGTTCCGGTGCCAGTGGCGGCTCCACGCGAGCCGGCTGGATGGAGGCAGAGGGCCTCGGCGGCCGGCCAGCTATCCGTACGTCGGGCTGGCTCCTGGACGATGATGCTGGCGGTGGGGCTCGTCATAGTGCCCCTTTCGGTGGAGGGGCCGTCTCGCCTCACGGTGTCAGGCTCGAGCTCCTTCGATACGCCTGCACTGGGGCCAAGCGAGTTCCAACCCACTGGGGAAGTCGTCCCCTTCGCAGCCTGGCAGGTAGGCATTCCGGTTCAAAAACTGGCGATTCCGCTGCGATCGCCCGAATCTGGCGCCGACGCGACCTCAACCCCCGCGTCCGTCGTTGAGGCGACGCTTCCCAAGGACGAGTCAGACGTGAAGAACGCGCTGAAGAAGGTCAGGAAGTGTGTCGGAGTGTGCTGCATTGCGGCTGCCGGGTGTGTGAGCAACACGACGGTCGTTCGTTCGGAGCCCCCTCCGCTTGGGCCATGCCCCGAGAAGACGGTCCAGCAGATGGAGAAGTGGGGGATGACAGGAGGCGAAAGTTTCTACGGCCAGTGGCCTGGAACGGTCCTCGGAACGAATGTCACTGTTCGTGAGGAGGTGGTCAGGGTCAAAGTGCTGAGTGAAAATAATCGCCCCACGTTCCGCGAGGCCGAGTTTGAAGGCAAGCTCTTCTTCGGGTCGGATAGGGTCTACGGCAACTTCACGAAGGCCACGACGCCTGAAGGTGAGGAGTTCCCTATCTGCGCTCACCTCGTTGGCCCCCGCGGTGAACGCGGCGCACAAATGAAGGAGGCCCCGACTGTGGAGTCTGCTGTGATCTTCGGCCAGCTCAACTTCAAAATCTACATCTAACTCCGTCCGGACGTAGCCGCGAGGAAGTGAATCGGCCGGACGGTGTGTGAGAAATCTCGCCGTATTCTTTCACCTTTGAGGCTACCCTATGTCTCTCCTCTTGTCAGTCGGGCTTATACTTGCTCTTCACGCAAGCCCAGCTCAAGCGGACCTGCCGAGCTTTGTTGAATGCGAATCAGCTTCGTCCAGGGTCGACTTGCCGCTCGAGGCGGCCATGGCGCCCCCCAAGGCATGCATTAGCGCTGGCATTGCGACGGTTCTCAGCTTCAATGCGGATGTCGACCGCGACCTGGTGGCGATCCAGGGGCGTGAGCGATTCGAGAGCTTCGTGGTTGCGGACCGCATGATAGTTCTCAAGCCCAAGAGCGACCTCACGCCAGGGGAACGGTTTCTGTTATCGGTTTCGTTCCTCGACGGCGCAGCCCCGGAGAGTGCGACGTTTCTTATGATCGCTCACCCGGCTCTTGCGACACGCCAAATCGACGTTTTTCGTCACGCTCGTCCGGTGAAGGCATATCAGCAAGAAGTTCAGGAGGTCCGGGCGGAAAACGCGCAGCTACGAAGTCGTGTGAAGCAACTCGAAGATCAGGCGCTCACAAGAGGCGGACTGGCTGACCTCCTCGCCAACAACTTCGTTGACCACGACGGCATTAAGACAGCACTCCTGGACAATCTGCATGGCACACACGGTAACGCGCTTTATGTCGCGAGGTGTCTCAGTCTATATGCCACTGCTGGTAATCGAGCGGCGCTTAAACTCACTGTCTCTCAGTCGGGGTCCCAGGAGTGGAGCATCAAGGAAGTTTTCCTGGCCGATGACCACGGTGGCGTATTCAAGCCGGTCACCTGGCTTGGGACGGGCCCAATTCCTCCAGGCAATGCCCGCTATCCGGTAATCCTGGAGTGGCATCTCACGAGCAGCGAGATCAAACGCCCTTTCGCCCTCGTGATGGTCGGCGACGATGGCCGGACTGTTCGGGTGAGCAAGGTCGTGTTCCCGCAGTAGCAAGCTACGTCTATGACGGGCCGGTTGAGAGCGTCCTTGGCGGTGAGACGCTAGAGATCTCTCATCTGTTGCTCCAGCCAGTCCCGGTGCGCATAGACGCTGGTGAAGACGGAGAGCGTCTCGCCCTTCCGGTTCCTGGCTGAGGACGCGGCAATGCCGACCAGGGCGTTGGTTTTGCTCAAGCACGCTCCACCGCTGTCGCCTCCAAAGAGGTGCGCAGCGGGAGTACCATCGGGTTGGCGCTGGCCCGCGACGACAAACTCCACACTTCCCGTCTCCAGCCGCCGGATCCAGCCGACCGTGTTTGGCCCGAAGTGGCGATCTCCATCGATCTCCTCATTGGTACTTACTGGCCCATAGCCGACCATGATGATGGGATCGCCGGGCTGGACCTCCGAGATTGCCAGCTCGAAGGTTGGAAGACCCTCCAGGGGCTCATCCACCCTGATGACCGCGAGATCCGCGCTGGACCACACTTGATGGCCGTCTTTATTGAAGAGGAGCTCGAGGCGAGGGTGAGGTTGAACGGTCCCTTGATACGTCGTCTGGAGCAACCTCTCCTTTCCTGAACCAGACTTATCATAGACGATAGTCTTGACAGCGACGGTCTTCACGCATTCAGAACTGTCGATGATGGCGGTGACAGTGCCATTCGTGAAGACGCTGCTCCTCATGATGGAGCCCGTGCGTTGCCGAAGAGGGTCCCGGCGCTCTTCAGCGGGTGGCGCAGTGAACGGACGCATCATGCAGACGCAGTGTCCCGCCGTCAGGACGAGGCGCTGAGCAAAGGCCACACCACTACACTCC
>NZ_DASPHO010000341.1:0-30747 GCF_035629615.1 Hyalangium sp.
GCTGGAACATCAAGTGGGTGGACGTGGCCTCGGGCGCGGGCGGCGGCAGCGAGCTGGCGGACAACGGGGAGTGGGCCACGAGCGATCCGATCGTCGGCAACCTGGTGACCACGACGGCGCGCGCGCTGTACAACCACAACACCACGCGCTCGGTGTGGTTCTACATGTTCGCGGGCGCCAAGGGCACGTTCTACTCGGGCATCCTCCCGGGCCAGGATGACGAGGCGGTGGCCTACCACTCCACGGGTGGCGTCGCGGGCAGCGCGGGCGGGGCCTACTGCAACCCCTCCGACTGGTTCTGCAACGACTTGACGCTGGGCTCCGGCGCGTGCGAGGGCAACCACGCCAAGTGGAGCTACCACACGGTGAGCCTGCGTGACACCGGCGAGGCCTACGGCCACGGCGCCAATGGCAACTGGCAGGGCATCGTCAGCAAGGTCCGCGAGGACGTCGTCACCTACGCGAAGTGACCGCTGCTAGGGCAGCCGTTGCTCCAGCAGGTCCCAGCGCTGGTCCACCCACTGGCGGAGGTAGTCCACCTCCTCGGACCAGGTGGTGAAGTCGGTGCGGTCGGCCCAGCGCTCGTAGGTGCGGTACTGCTCGCCCCAGCGCGCCTCGTCGCGCCGGGCCGCGGCGTCGAGCTCGCGGGCATACCCGTCGATGAGCCGGAGCACCTCCTCCTTGGAC
This sequence comes from Hyalangium sp., assembly GCF_035629615.1. Classification (GTDB taxonomy): domain Bacteria; phylum Myxococcota; class Myxococcia; order Myxococcales; family Myxococcaceae; genus Hyalangium. The sequence continues at coordinate 688 of NZ_DASPHO010000341.1, forward strand.
AGCGGACCTTGGAGGAGCTGCCGGTAGCGCTCGCGCATGGGTTCGGCGATGGCCGGATCCTGCAGCATCCGGGCGAACAGGAGGTTGTTGCTCGCGAAGTCCCTCAGCTCCGTGGCCGAGTGCCGCCGGGTGTCCCAGCCCTGGCCGAAGGTGGCATCCATGTCCCACGGGATGAAGCGCGTAGGCGTGCGCGGCTCGCGCGCCTGGTAGTGGTAGGCGTTCTTCGCGCTCGAGTCCGTGCCGAGGATGAGCGTGTTGAAGATCCACCAGTCCTCATAGTCCTGGGGGTTCAGGAGCTCGCCCCGCCCCTCGCGGAACGCGTCGCCGGCCGTGTCGGCGACGAAGGCCGTCACCGCGTTCATTCCGTCGAAGGCGGTAGGCCAGCCCTCTTCAGGCTTGCCCTCCTTCTTCTCATAGCCCTGGTGCAGCACCGTCTTCGGCTCGCCCTCCGCGTCGAGCCGCGAGAAGTTCGCGTCGGCGTCCACGGCCTTGAAGAGATCCCCCTTCTTGGACAGGCCGTGGCGCACCATCAGCTCGTCATCCACGTGGTCGGCCACAGTGAACACGCCCCGGTAGCGCCCGTTCAAGTAGAGCACCGCGCTGTACGTCTTGATCTGGATGTGGTCCGGCGACATGCGGTTCCATAAGTCAAAGGCGAGCCGCGGCCGCAGGTACGAGTTCTCGTTGAAGTGGGTGATGAGCACCAGGCGCCGCCGGCCCGTGAAGCCACCGGCCCGGAGAGGCTCGCTGAACAGATCATTCTCCGGGAACTTGAAGGTGAGGCCGCGGTTGGGGAGCACGCTGGAGGTGGCGCCCCGGTACTGCGCCTCCATGGAGTAGCGGTGGCCTCGGTACACGAGCTCCACCGGGCGGTAGGCCCCGGCGGTGAGCTCACCCGGGAAGAAGAGGTGGAAGACCGGGAGCCCGTACTCCTCGGTGTACACCGCAGGATCGGCGATGGGCACGTTGCCCCGCGCCTGCCAGTTGTCCACCACCCCGACCTCGAGCGTCCCGGTCTCCCCCGTGGTGCGCTCCGTGAGGGCGAGCGTCCAGACCGCTGCCTGGTCATGGGCTGGCGTCCAGCGGAGGGTGCCAGCCTCCTCGTCCACGCTCGCCCCCGCTGGCAGCGGTGACACCGTGAAGCGCAGCTCCGGTCCCGTGAGTCCCTTCGCGCAGCGCAGCGTGACGGTCAGCGTCTCGCCCTCGAGCAGCCAGTGCTTGCCACCGCCCTCTGGCTGGCAGCGAGTGGCCCGCGGTGGCTCGGGAGTCCCCGCATCCGGAGTTCCTGCATCCGGAGTCCCCGCATCCGGAGGAGCTGTCGTCCCCCCGTCACTCGGCGCTGGCGGAGGAAACGGCAGCGGAGGAATGGGGATGGGAGGCATCGGTACGGATGGCTTCTCCAAGCTGCTGCTCGAGGAAGACGGACTGCACCCCAGCACCAGCGCGCAGACGGCCAGCACCCCCACCCCACCCCAGCTCCTCGCCCGCCCGACCATGCCCCCACCCCACCCACGCCATGCGCCAGGGAGAGGGGTAATCATTGGCGGCGGGGATGGCAGCACACCCCCGGGGCAGTGTCTCCCGGAGGACGCGGAGGCACTGCTCAGAAGCGGAAGCCGCCCACCTGGCTCGAGTACTCGTGGCCGCGCTGCTCGGCGAAGTAGTCCAGCGCCAACATCACCGCGCTCTGGAAGGCGAGCCCCGCGCCCAGCCCGGTGACGAAGTCCTTGTCCAGCGCGTAGCCCGTCCCCGCCGTGGCCAGGCCGGCGCCCAGCAAGGAGATCTCCGTCCAGCGATAGATGACGAAGTTGTCGTTGACCGTCTTCATCCGCGCGGACTCCTCGGAGACGTAGCGGCCGGGATCCGTGAAGAGGAGCTCCCGGAGCTGAGCCTTCTGCGCCTCCGTGCGCCACCAGACCGTGCCTCCCACCACGAGCTGGATGAGCCCGACGCCCATCAACGGGAAGCTGGCCCCCCTCAAGAAGTCCCGATCCGAGCCGGCCAGTGCCGCCGCCCCTCCCGCAATCGAGGCGACGCCCATGGCGACGAACAGCCGGCTCTCCGTCCGCTCCGCATCCAGGTAGCCTTCCATCTGAGACGCCATGACTGGGTAGCCCCCCATGGACTTCAAGATGCACGCCGTGGGAGGGGGGCAGTCCGAAGAGACCGCGGGTTGCTCAGGAGCCAGCTCCACGGCCTGAGGAGCGCTGAGAGAAACCTCTTGAGCTGACAGCAAGGGCGCGTCCGCGGGCACGGCGCCCAGATACAACCCCAGCAAGAGCACGGCGCTCATGGGGCCTCCCCAGCGACGGGGAGCGCAGCGGCGGAGGTGAAGTAGCGGACCATCTCATCCTGCAAACCCATGGGGACCCTCCCGGCCGGACACGTGAGCTTCCGTGCCGACATCAGTGACCTTGGGTCACTTAATAAGTGACCCCGGGACATTTGTCAAATATCAACAGGCTCCTATACTCGGGGCTGGACATGTCCGACCCCTCCGCTGCTCCTTCGACTCGCCGAGGCTTCCTCGGTGCTCTCACCGTGCTGCTGGGAGGCGCCATCGCGGCGCTGGCGTCCGTGCCGGTGCTGGGCAGCCTCTTCTCGCCCTTGAGGGCCCCATCGCGCCCGGAGGCCGAGGACGCTCCCATCCCCGTGGGCAGCGTCTCCGAGTTCACCGTGGGCGTGCCTCGCCGCGTGGAGCTGATCCGCTCCGTCACGGACGCCTGGAGCCGCTCCGATGCCACCACCGTGGGCGCCGCCTGGGTGACTCGCAACGCGGACGGCACCTTCATCGCCCTGTCCACCATCTGCCCCCACCTGGGCTGCGGCGTGAACCTGGACAAGCAGCGCAACACCTTCGCGTGCCCGTGCCACACCTCCGCCTTCTCGCTCGCGGGAAGCCGTGAGGCAGGCCCCGCTCCCCGCGGCATGGATCCACTGAAGGTGGAGGTTCGCGGCGAGCAGGTGCTGATCCACTACAAGCGCTTCAAGCAGGGCATCCCCGAGCGGGAAGTGGTGTGAGGCCCGCCATGCTCAAACGCCTCGAAGCCTGGCTGGAGTCCCGTACGGGCTACCGCGCCCTGGTGCACGCCGCGCTGCACGAGCGCGTCTCCGGTGGCGCCCGCTGGCGCTACGTCTTCGGCTCGGCCGTCACCGTCCTCATCCTGGTGCAGGCCGTCACGGGCATCGCGCTCGAGCTGTACTACAGCCCGTCCACCACGGACGCGTGGGCCTCCGTCAACTACATCCAGACGCAGGTGTGGATGGGCCCGCTGCTGCGCGGCGTCCACCACTGGGGCGCCTCCGCCATTGTCGTGGTGGTGGCGATGCACCTGCTGCAGACGGCGTGGGCTGGCGCCTTCCGAGCCCCTCGCGAGATGAACTGGCTGGCGGGCTTCGTGCTGTTCCAGATCATCCTCGGGCTGGCCCTCACCGGCTACCTGCTGCCGTGGGACCAGAAGGGCTACTGGGCCACGCAGGTGGCCACCTCCATCGCCGGCACGCTGCCCGTGATTGGCCCCAAGCTGCAGGCCTTCCTCCAGGGCGGCACGTCCTACGGCAACCTCACCCTCACCCGCTTCCACACCCTCCACGTCCTGCTGCTGCCCGCGGCCCTGTTTGCCGTCATCGGCGTCCACGTCGCCCTCTTCCGCAAGCACGGCGTCACCCCGCCGGAGCTGCCCTCAGAGGAGCTGGCCCGCCGCGAGGAGCCCTTCTTCCCCCGGCAGCTGCTCTACGACACCGTCGTCTCCGCGGTGGGCGTGGGCATCATCTTCATGCTCGCGTGGCGCCTCGGCGCGCCGCTGGATGCCCCGGCCGATCCATCCTCGCAGTACCTCGCCCGTCCCGAGTGGTACTTCCTCCCGCTCTTCCAGCTCCTCAAGTACTTCGAGGGCGGCGCCGAGCTGGTGGGCACCGTCATCCTCCCGGGCCTGGCCATGGGCTTCCTGGCCGGGCTGCCCTTCATCCACACCGCGCTCTCGAGCCGCGTGCCCCGGGTTCACCGGCTGCTCGCGGGCGCCCTCACCCTCGGCCTCGTCGGCGTCGGCGGGCTCGGCGCCCTGGCAGTCCGGTCGGACCAGAACGATCCTGCCGTCGCCGCCATGGCCGCCCGAGCCCACGAGGAGGCCGTCGAGGCCCGCCGCCTGGCCTCCCTGGGAGGTGTCCCTGCCTCCGGCCCGCTGGACCTGTACCGGAACGATCCGGTCGTCTGGGGCCAACGCGCCGTCGTCATGCAGTGCCAGAAGTGCCACATGGCCTGTGACGCCGTTCCCTACAAGGGCAGCCCCTGCCTGGAGGGCTATGCCTCGCGCGCGTGGATCTCTCGCTTCCTGCTCAACCCTCGCGCGCCCCACTTCTTCGGCAACACGAAGATCGACGACATGGAGCCGTACACCGGCCCCCAGGAGTCCCTGACGGCCCTCACCGAGTTCATCTACTCGCAAGGCGGGCGGCCAGACGTGACGGCGGCGCTCGCGAAGAAGGGCGAGGCGCTCTTCGACTCCGAGGGCTGCGCCAGCTGCCACACGCTGGACGGGGTGGGCAGCGGTCTGGCACCGGACCTCAAGGGCTGGGCCTCTCGCGAGTGGACCTCCGCTTTCATCCGCGCACCTGGCAGCACCCGCTTCTTCGGCGAGCTCAACGAGATGGAGACGTTTGACCACCTCCGCCTACCCGAAGCGGACATGCAGGCTGTCACCGCCTGGCTGCATGCTCAGGCCTCTCAGCCGTTGAAGTTCCCCTAGCCGGCGGCGTCAGAGCCGGCGAGTCACTCACCCGTAGCTCTATGTGGAGGCAGTCACCATGAAAATGCGGTTTGCCCTCGTTCTGGCCTTCTCCCTCTCCAGCGCCGCGTACGCGGAGGATTCCGTGGCCGACATCTGGAAGGCCAAGTGCAAGAGCTGCCACGGCGATGACGGCAAGGCGAAGACCAAGATGGGGGAGAAGGAGAAGATCGCCGACCTGACCGACGCTGGCTGGCAGAAGCGTCACTCGGACGAGAAGATCCGGGACTACATCACCAACGGCTCCAAGGAGAACTCCAAGATGAAGCCGTTCAAGGACAAGCTCACCGCGGAGCAGATCGACTCTCTGGTGAAGCACATCCGCACCTTGAACACCGAGGCTGCGGCGCCGACTCCCCCGGCCACGGCCGCTACTCCCGCGGCCAAGTAGCCTCCGGGTGAATATACCCTGGGGACGGGCAGTCCACCGTTCACGAAGCCCGCACGGAGCCGTCCCCATGAAGACCCTGTCCGTCGTCCTGCTCTTCATCCTGTCCCTGGTCACCCTCTTCGCCGCGGCCCGGGCCGACGCCCTCAGCCAGCCGAGCATCCAGCCGAGGATGGCCCGCCCCGTGCCCCTGGCCGAAGGGGAAGGTGACAAGAAGGACGACAAGAAGGACGACGAGGAGGACGAGGAGGAGTACCGCGGCCTCAGCCAGCGCGCCTCCCTGGAGCTGGTGGATCCGAGAGGGCTGGAAGACCTGCTGCGCCTCCGTGTCGCGGCGCACCGCGCCTTCTGAGGCTCGAGACAGGCCTGTAGCATCCCGAGACAGCGGTCTCGGAAGGCTAAACTGCCAGTGAAGCGGAGAGAGGAACCGACGGCCCCGCCACTCGCTGGTACGATGGTGGCGCATGTGGCTGATCGTGAACCCAGGACTGCTGGACGAGCAGCAGCACCCGCTGCCCGAAGGGCACACAACCATCGGTCGCACGGAAGAGAACGCCATCCGCGTGCTCCACATGAGCCTGTCCCGCCGGCACGCACGGCTGGAGCGCTCGGGAGACCGGGTCGTCCTCGTCGATCTGGGGAGCAAGAACGGCACGCTCGTCAACGGCGTCCGGGTGGATCGCTTCTCGCTGCAGGACGGGGACTCGTTCCAGTGCGGGGATGTGCACTTCAAGCTCTCGTCCTCCCCCGGGGCCTTCGAGCCCACGCACGTCCAGGGTCTGAAGACGCGCTTCTCGCCGCTCTCCATGGAGGAGATGCTGGAGCTGGACCGCGCACCCGGGAGCGCCTCGGCGCTGAGGGTGCGGTCCGCGCGAGAGGCGGATGTCCGCTCCGCAGAGAAGCTGCGGGTGCTGCTCAAAGTCAGCCAGATGCTGTCCTCACCGGGCCCCATCGACGGGCTGCTGGAGCGCATCCTTAAGCTGGTGTTCCAGATCCTCGAGGTGGACCGGGTGGCCATCCTCCTGGTGGATCCCGCCACGGGGACACTCCGGCCGCGGGTGGCGCGGCTCTCCACGGGTGAGCTGCCCTCCGGCTCCTTCTACAGCCAGCACGTGGTGGACTACGTGCGCAAGCACAGCGTGGCGGCGCTCTTCGCGGACGCGCGCGAGGATCCCCGGCTGGATGGGGCCAGCTCCGTCATGCTGCAGTCCATCCGCTCGGCCATGTGCGTGCCGATCAAGCCACAGGACGAAGTGCTGGGCGTGCTGTACGTGGACAACCAGGCACAGGCCAACCGCTTCACCGAGGAGGACCTGGAGTTCCTCACGGCCTTCGGCAACCAGGCGGCCATCGCACTGGAGAACTCCCTGCTGTCGCAGCGGGTGGCGGAGGAGGCAGTGCTGCGCAACGCCTACCTGCGCTTCTTCCCGCCCACGGTCATCAAGAAGCTGCAGAGCGAGCGCCGGGCCCACCTGGACATCGTCGAGACGGAGGCGACGGTCCTCTTCTCGGACATCAGCGGCTTCACCTCGCTGTCCTCCACGCTGCACCCGCGGCAGGTGGTGGATCTGCTCAACGAGTACTTCCCGGCGATGGCGGACATCGTCTTCCGCTACGAGGGGACGTTGGAGAAGTACATCGGCGACGCGCTGATGGCGGTGTGGGGTGCGCCGTTCTCGCAGCCCGAGGACGCGGATCGGGCGATGCGCGCCGCGGTGGAGATGCAGCGCGCGCTGGCGGACCTGAACGCGCGCTGGCGGGTGCAGGGCCGCACCGAGCTGAAGATCCACGTCGGCTTGAACACGGGCCACGTGGCCGCGGGCAACATCGGCTCCGAGCAGTATCTGCAGTACGCCACCATCGGAGATGCCACCAACGTGGCCAGCCGTATCTGTGACGCCACGCCGGGAGGAGAGATCCGCATGGCGGAGGCGACGTACCAGCGTGTGCAGGAGCGCGCCTGGCCCCTGACGAAGCTGCCGCCCGTGCAGGTGAAGGGCAAGCAGGAGCCGATGACGCTGTACCGGGTGGAGTGGCGAGACGGCCCCACGCGGTGAGCCGCGCTCGCGCCTCTGCGCCTGGGGCCACCCGCGCGCCCGTCAGCTCGAGGCCGCGTTCCCCTGGCGGGCGCAGTCCGGCTCCATCCGGGCCTGCGCCTCCTCCACCGTGCCGGCTGACACCGGCACCGAGCGCGGCAGCAGGATGACGAAGCTGGTGCCTGTCTCCACCGTGGAGGACACCTCCACGCGCCCGCCATGGGCCTGGACGATCTGCGCGACGATGTAGAGCCCCAGCCCCAGGCCGCCCCGAGCCAACCGGGTCGCGCTGCTCCCGGAGGGGTGGAAGGGCTCGAAGAGGTGGGGCCGCAAGGGCTCCGGGATGGGCGCCCCCGCGTTGTGCACCTCCACGCGCTGCAGCGACTCCACGCCCTCCAGGCGCACGCTCACGGGCGTGCCGGCCGGGCTGTTCTGGAGGGCATTGGCCACCAGGTTGGAGAGCACCTGCGCCATCCGCTCCTCGTCCCAGAAGCCGTGGCACTCTCCGCGCACCTCCAGGTGGACCTCCCGATCCTTGTGGGCCAGCTCCAGCTCGCCGATGACGCGGCGGCACACCTCGTCCAGGGCCACGTCGCTCGGACGCAGCGGGATTCCGCCGGCCATGCGCGCCCGCGTGAAGTCCAGCAGCTGCCTCACCAGCCTCGCCATCCGCTCCGCGCTGTTGTCGATGCGCTGGAGCATGCGCCGCACCTCCGGCGTCAGTGTCTCCCTGGCCAACAGGGCCGCGGAGGAGAAGCGGATGGCGGCCAGCGGATTGCCCAGATCGTGGCCCAGCACACCGATGAAGCGCTCGCGGAAGCGCCCCTCCTGCTCCCTGTCCTCCTCTTGCCGCCGCCGCTGGGTGATGTCCCGGCTGATGCCGAACAGTCCGTACACGGTCCCGTCCGGCTGGCGGAGCACGCCCTTGATGGACTGCCAGATGGCGCCGAATCCCGGCCCCCCGTCCGAGTCCTCATAGGTGGCCGTCTGCCCTGACTCGAACACCGTCCGATCGTGCGCCACCGTTGGCGCGGCGGCCTGCGGTCCCATCAGCTCCGAGTCCGTCCGGCCCAGGATCTCCTCGACCGGACGGCCGAACGCCCGGGACGCCGCCGTGTTGAGCAGGACATAGCGCCCCATCAGATCCTTCACGAAGACGGCGTCCGTGGTGCTCTCGATGACGGCCTGGAGCAGATCCCGATCCCGACGCAGGGCCCCCTCGGAGGTGGTCCGCTGCGTGAAGTCCTCCAGGAAGAGCGTGAGGCCGCCCTCCCCGGGGGCCAGCCTCGCCTGCACCCAGGTGATGCCCGCCGGCGTCGTCCGGCTGAAACGTTCCATCTCCGGCACCTGCCGCTCCGCGACCCGGACACACGTGTCAAAGAGGCTGCACTCGCCCGCCCAGGGTGACTCATCCAACAGTCGCTGCCCTGCGCGGGGCAGCAGCCCCAACACGCCTTGCCGCACCCGGCCCGGCGAGCTGTCCACGCACTCGAAGTCGATGATGCGCCCTTCGGGCGAACGCAGAGCCCGGAGCCGCACCCAGATGTCGGGTGCCGGTGCTTCAGCGTTGGCCGCCAATGGCTTGCTCTCGCTCCAGGATTTCATGCGCTCGCCTCTCGGCGCCCCCGCTTGACGTGCCAATACACTAACGCTTTCCCCGTTCTCCTGGGAAATCGCCATGCCCTCCAAGTCGGCGAGCGGTGCCGGGTGGCCGACACAAGGGACACACCAAACGTTTCATGGACGTCACGCTCAAGGTGCGGACTTCGTTGACCCGCCTCGGGCCGGCCCCTATGACGCGGAGCCTCGGGACCACGATGGACACGCCCTTCGGTCAAAGACTTGGTGTGGAGGCGCTGCGCGGCCTCACTCCCGCCGTCGGAGATCCCTTCGCTCAGGCGCTGGAGCGACTCCAACCCGGGCGCCGGGTGCGGACTCAAGGCGTCCATGGCGCGGCGCGAGGTCACGTGCTCGCCCGCCTCTCGCACGGCATGGAGGCACCGCTCGTCTGCGTGGCGGCGGACGAGGAGGCAGCCGACGCGCTGGCCAGCGATCTGGCCTTCTTTCTGGGAGGCACCGGCACGCTGCTGGAGCCTCGGGTGCTGCGCCTGCCCGCGGACGAAGTCCTGCCCTATGATGAGCTCTCACCCGAGCCGACCGCCGTCAGCGAGCGCCTGGGCACCCTCTTCCACCTGAGCCAGGGCACGCGCTTCCCCGCGCTGGTGCTCTCCCTGCGGGCCCTGCTGCGCAAGGTGCTGCCGCCGCCGGTGATGCGCGAGCTATCGGACCTCATCAAGGTCGGCCAGGACTTCGACCGTGACTCGCTGGCTCGCAAGCTCGCCTCCATGGGCTACCAGTCCAGCCCGCTGGTGGAGGACCCTGGAACTTTCTCCGTGCGCGGCGGCATCCTGGACGTCTTCAGCCCGCTCTATGAGCGCCCCGTCCGGCTCGAGTTCTTCGGGGACACCATCGAGTCCCTCCGCGCGTTCGATCCGGACACCCAGCGCACGGTGGACTCGCTCAAGGAGGTGTACCTGGTTCCGGCGCGCGAGGTGATGCTCACCGAGCAGACGCGCCCCCGCGCCGAGGCCGCCGCCCGCGCCGTGGCGGACCGCATGAACCTGCCCACCATCAAGCTGCGCGAGCGGCTCGAGGCCCTGCGCGAGGGCCTGCCCGGCTTCGGCCTGGAGGGCCTGATGCCCGGCTTCTTCGAGGGCGGGCTGGGCACCGTCTTCGACTACCTGCGCCTGTGGGCCCGGGAGCCGCTCTTCTACTTCGATGACCCGGTGGGCCTGGACCGCGCCGCGAGTGACTTGTGGGAGGAGCTGGCGCGCTCCTTCCAGGCGGCGGAGGAGCGGAAGGACCTCACGCTCCCGCCCTCGGAGCACTTCCTCACCCGTGAGCAGGCGGACGCGCAGCTCTCGCAGGCGCGCATCCTGGAGGGCGGCGGGCTGGCGCTCACCCCGAGCGAGCAGCCGCCCGTGCTGTTCTCCTTCGGCACCACCCAGGATCTGCGCGAGGCCATCCTGGCGCACCACGGTGAGGAGGGCGCCCTCACCCCGCTGGTGGAGCGGCTGCAGCGCTGGCGGGACATGCGCGTCGCCGCCGCGATCGCTTGCGGCACACTGAGCCAGGCCGACCGGCTCAAGCGCCTGCTGCTGGATCGCAACGTGATGGTCCGCATCCACCAGGAGCCCCTCACGGACGTGGCCAGGCTCTATGAGCCCTCCGTCTCCGCGCACCTCTTCACCGGCGAGGTGAGCCAGGGCTTCGTGGACGGTGTGAGTGGCCTGGCCCTGCTCGCGGACGAGGAGATCTTCGGCGTGCGGGCGCGGCGCCGCGTGCGCCGCTCCAAGAAGGCGGATGCGTTCGGCGCGGGCTTCCAGGATCTGAAGGAAGGAGACCTCATCGTCCACACCGACTTCGGCATTGGCCGCTACGCGGGCCTGACGAAGATGCAGGTGCAGGGCGTGCCGGGAGACTTCCTCGTCCTCGAGTACGCGGGGAAGGACAAGATCTACCTGCCCGTGAGCCGCATGCGGCTCATCCAGAAGTTCACCGGCGGGGATCCGGCGAACGTCCAGCTGGACAAGCTGGGCACCGCGAGCTGGGAGAAGACGAAGAAGCGCGTCAAGGAGCAGCTGCTCAAGATGGCGGCGGAGCTCCTGCAGATCGCCGCCGCGCGCAAGGCGCACCCAGGCCATGCCTTCTCGCCGCCGGATCGGTACTTCCACCAGTTCGAGGCGGACTTCGAGTTCGAGGAGACACCGGACCAGGCCAAGGCCATCGAGGACGTGCTGGCGGACATGCAGAAGGCGATGCCGATGGATCGGCTCGTCTGCGGCGACGTGGGCTACGGCAAGACGGAGGTGGCCATGCGCGCCGCCTTCAAGGCCACGCTGGACCGCAAGCAGGTGGCAGTGCTGGTGCCCACCACGGTGCTGGCGCAGCAGCACTTCCTGTCCTTTCGGAAGCGCTTCAAGGACTACCCCGTCAACGTGGAGGTCATCTCCGGGATGAAGAAGGCGCCCGAGGTGCGGGAGGTCCTCAGGCGCTCCAAGGAAGGCAAGGTCGACATCCTCATTGGCACGCACAAGCTGCTGGCCGGGGATGTGGCCTTCAAGGATCTGGGGCTGCTCGTGGTGGACGAGGAGCAGCGCTTCGGCGTGAAGCAGAAAGAGCAGCTCAAGCGGCTGCGCACCCAGGTAGACGTGCTCACGCTGACGGCCACGCCCATCCCCCGCACGCTGCACATGTCCATGTCCGGGGTGCGGGACATGAGCATCATCGCCACGCCGCCGGAGGATCGGCGCGCCATCCGCACTTTCGTGATGAAGTTCGATCCGCAGGTCATCAAGGAGGCCATCGAGCGCGAGGTAGCCCGCGGCGGGCAGGTGTTCTTCGTCCACAACCGGGTCCAGTCCATCGCCTCGATGGAGCGGCTCCTGCGGGAGCTGTTGCCGAAGGTCACCATCGGCGTGGCGCACGGGCAGATGGGCGAGGGCCAGCTCGAGAAGGTGATGCTGGAGTTCACCGAGAAGAAGCACCAGGTACTCCTGTGCACCTCCATCATCGAGAGTGGCATCGACATCTCCAGCGCCAACACGATGATCGTCAACCGGGCGGATGCCTTCGGCCTCGCGCAGCTCTACCAGCTCCGGGGGCGCGTGGGCCGCTCCAAGGAACGCGCGTACGCGTACCTCCTGGTGCCCGCGAGGAGGACCATCACCCGGGACGCGCAGCGGCGCCTGGAGGTGCTGCAGAACTTCACGGAGCTGGGCGCGGGCTTCTCCATCGCCAGCCACGACTTGGAGATCCGCGGCGCGGGCAACCTGCTGGGCGAGAAGCAGTCGGGCGCCATTGCGGAGATCGGCTTCGACATGTACGCGCAGCTGCTGGAAGAGGCGGTGGCGGAGCTGCAGGGCCAGCCGCTGCGTGCGCAGATCGAGCCGGAGATCACCCTCTCCCTGGCCGCGCTCATCCCGGACGACTACGTGCCGGACGTGCACCAGCGGCTCGTCTTCTACAAGCGCTTCAGCCAGGCCAGCCACCCGGACGAGGTGACGGACCTGCGCGCCGAGCTGGTGGACCGCTACGGCGAGGCGCCCGACGAGGTGGACAACCTCTCGGAGCTGACGCTGCTGAAGATCGACATGAGGGACATGAGGCTTCGAGCGCTGGAGTCTGGCGCCGGGCGGCTGGTGGTGATTCTGGGGGCGGATGCGCTGCTGGACGGGCACAAGCTGGCCGCGCTGGTGCAGCGCTCCAAGGGCCTCTACCGGCTCACCCCCGACCTGAAGCTCATCGCCAAGGTGCAGGAGGGAACCAAGGGCCAGCCCCTGGTGGTGGAGGCCAAGAAGGTGCTGCGCGATCTGAGCACCTGCGCGCTGCCGCAGGCGTGAGCCTCTCGCTCAGTTCGAGGGAGCGAGCCTCCACAGCTTCCCATCCGAGCGATCCCGGCCGACGAGACCCAGGATCTCCAGCTCCTTCAACCACTGCTCGATCGATCGCTCGTCATCCATGAGGAATTCCCGGGCTCCGACTCGCATGGTGCTCACGTTGAGGGACTCGAGGTAGAGCATCAGGCGCCACGTGTCGAACACCTCCGGGGTGCCCAGGGCCCGGTGCACGTCCACCACGCGGCGCGACTCCTCACCCTGGAAGTCCACCCCCACGCCCTGGCGGTGGAAGAACCAGCGCTCTCCCCGCACGAAGATCTCCCCATGGCGGGGGAGGCGCCGCGCGGCCCACGGGTCCAGGGCATCGGGGTGGCTCAGGAGCCACGCCTTCACCAGCTCGGACTGGAGCACGACGAACCGGCGCAGCAGCGTCAGGCATCCCGCTTCGGCTGTGCCCTCGGCCACGGCGCGCTCCTTCCTTCACCCTGCGCTCAGTGTAGCGGCGAAAAGGGGCGCTGGAACCCCTCCGGGAGCCGAAGGAGCGCCCGTTACCGCGTCGGCGGCGGCGCGGGTAGGAAGCCGGGGACCGGACCCGAGGAGTCCGCCTGCTGTGCCTGGAGATCCACCTGGAGCTTCTGGAGGGCGGCCTCGTCCGTCTGGAAGCGGGCGCGCTCCTGGAGCTCCTCGGTGAACTTCGCCACGCGAGCATCGCGCCGCTCCCGGGCGATGCGGGTGCGCAGCAGGGAGGTGACGGCGTCCAGGGACTGGTTCTTCTCGGGCCTCACATCCGTGAGCTTGAGCAGGTGAAAGCCCTTGCCCGACTCCACCACGCCCGAGACATCTCCTGGCTGCTTCAGCTTGCCTGCCGCGGTGGCCACCTCCTCCCCGAGCCGGGCCTTCAGCTCGTCGGAGGTGACGAGCTGGGTGTCCGCCTCGGCAGACTTCGCGGCCGGGTTGCCCGAGGCTTCCACCACGAGCGCATCGAAGGCATCAAAGTCCAGCGGCTGGAGCTTGCGCACCTTCTCCAGCAGCGCCTGGGCCAGCTTCTTCTTCGCGGCCCGCTCAGGGCTGCCCTGAGGCGCGGGCACCAGCAAGTGCGAGTAGCGCGCGCGCGCCGGCTGGACGAACTCGGCCTTGTGTGACTCGTAGTAGGCGGCGATCTCCTCCGGAGTGACGGGCGGCGCCTTCTCGTCGAACTCTTTGAAGAGCAGCTGCTGCACCATGGCGCGCTTCATCGCCTCCTGCACCTCGGGGTCGCTCTCCAGCCCCCGGCGCCGCGCCTCGAGGGCGAAGAGCTCGAAGCGCGCCAGGCCCTCCGCGTACTCACGCCGCTTCTCCGGAGTCTCCAGCCGGGTGCGCGAGGACGGGTTCATCTGCGCAATGTAGTTCTGGAGCTGCTCGAGGGTGACGGCGCCTCCCTCGAAGGTCACCACCGGCGTGCCCTTCCCCGCGGGCGCCTGCGCACCAGCGGCCGGAGTGGCGGGCTTCGCGACTGGGTCCTTGCCCTCCCTGTCGCAGCCGGAGAGCAGGAGGAACGAAAGGGTCGACAGGCAGAGGAGGCGAGAGAGGCGCATAGGGAGGACGCCTCGCTAGCACCCTCTCGCCCGGAGCAGCAAGGAGGGATGACAGCCTGTCTGCCAGCAGGGCGCCCGTGTCCGCTGAGGGCGCCAGGGCCTCAGCGCCGATCCCGGCCGCTGCCGCCGTACCCCTCGGCCTGCCCGCGTAGCTGCTCCCACTGCGCACGCGCCTGCCGTGCCCTCTGCGTCTGCACATCCGCGTCGCGCCGGGCCTCCAGTGCCTTGCGCTTGGCGTCCGCGAGAATGGAGAGGAAGTCCCCCTCGGTGAGCGACTGAGCTCGGATGTCTCCGTTCTCCTTCAGGGCCCGGTATTGGGCGTAGTGGAACTCGGCATCGGCCAGCTCGAACTCACGCTCCCGAAGTTCCTTCTGTGCCTTCCACGCCTCGACACTCTCCTTGCGCCAGTCCACCTGCGCCCGGGCTGCCCCGAGCTCCATCTCCGCCACCTGGAACTGGATCTCCGCCGCCTGGATGGTGGGCAGCTGGCCCGTCTCCTTGGCCGCCTCCACCTGCGCCTTCTCCGCATCCTTGCGAAGCTTCGCCGCCTCCGCGCTGCGGCGAGCGACCTCCAGCGCACGCTCCGCGTCGCCAATGGCCACGTTGGCGCGCTTCACCTCATCCGAGGTCTGTTGTCTGTTTGCCTGAGCCTCGCGCACGTTCCCCATGCCCTCCTCGGGGACACGCGCCATCCAAGAGTCCTCAATCTCCGTGTTCCGGCTCGTGCCGCACCCGCCCAGGATCATCAGGGACGTCCCGAGCACCGCCACGAATGCACGCCGCCAGCTTGCTTGAACCATGGGCCTCTCCTCCACGTTGCCTACGGGACACGGTAGACACGCAGTGAAGGGGCGGCAGGCAGTCCACACCTCGGCATTTCCACCGGCGGGAGTGTCGCCCTCACGGCAGGCAGGCAGAGCCCGCTCGCCCCCCTGGCTATTGCCCACTCGAGAGAGCACGGGCCAAGCGAGCCCGTCCGGGCCTCAGCCCCCGCTGCAGAAGTGCACGATGGCCTTCGAGAGCACCGCCTCGCAGCGCACCAGATCCTCGATGGGCACGTACTCGCCCGTCTGGTGAGCCACGCGGATGTCCCCCGGGCCGAACACCACCGCCTCCGCCCCCAGCGCCGTGAGCTGCGGTGCCTCCGTGCCGAAGGACACGGTGGCCGGTGCGTTCCCCGTGGCGTCGGCGAGGAAGCGCACCACCTCCGCGTCCGGCGCCGTGCTCACCCCCGTGTCCGTCCGCAGCACGCGGACCTGCGCCTCGAAGGCCGGCTCGTCCCGGACCAGCTCCTGGCGGATGGACTCCATCAGCTCCACCACCCGCTGGGGCGACTGCCCGGGGATGGGGCGCCACTCCACCGTGAAGCGACACAGGCCTGGGATGATGTTCTTCGCCTTGCCGCCCTGGATGACGCCGACGTTCACCGTGGTGAAGGGGGGCTCGAAGCTCTCATCCCGCTCCTCGCGCAGCACCGTGCGGGCCACCTCCTCCAGCCGGTGCAGGAAGCGGGCGGCCCGGAAGATGGCCGAGGCGCCCCTGTCCGGGTACGCGCTGTGCCCCTCCTTGCCATGCACCTCCACCTCGCCCAGGCAGTAGCCCTTGTTGGCACGCACCGGCACCAGGGAGGTGGGCTCCCCCACGATGGCGTGCCGCGCCCGCCCCTTCCCCGCCTCCACCAGCTTCTTGGCCCCCACCAGCCCAATCTCTTCATCCGCGGTGAGCACCACCAGCAGCGGCGCCTTCAGCCGCTCGGCCCGAGTGGCCGCGTGCAGCGCGCAGGCGATGAAGCCCTTGGTGTCACACGCGCCGCGCCCGTAGAGCCGCCCCTCCCGCTCCGTCAGCCGCAGCGCGTCCGTCCACGCCGCGTCATACGGCACGCAGTCCGAGTGCCCCACCAGCGCCAGCGCCGCGCGGCCCTCGTCCCCGCCCTTCACCGCCAGCAGGTTCACCTTCTCCACGCCCGCCTCGTCCGTGTAACGCAAGCGCTCGGCCACGAACCCCGCCGCCTCCAGCCGCGCCTGCGCATAGTCTATGAGGGGCGCGTTGGGGAGCACCGAGGTGGTGTCCAGCGCGACCAGCTCCGCCAGGGTGGCCCGCAGCGCGGGCAGCGTATCGTTCACGAGTACAGCCTCCGAGCGAGGGCATGGAAGTCGCGGCCGGACTCCTCCGTGCGCGGGTGCTGACCGTCCCGCACCACGAGCCGCCCGTCCACTGCCACGTCGCGTACCGCCGCCTTGTCCGCGCCGAACACGAGGCCCGCCAGCAGCGACGAGGGGCTCGCCCCCACCAGCGAGGGGTGGTTCAGGTCCACCGTGAAGAAGTCCGCGGGCGCACCCGGCTCCAGCGCCCCCGTGGGCAGCCCCAGGCACCGCGCGCCATTCACCGTGGCCATCTCGAACAGCCGCGCCGCCAGCCCCTCCACCGCGCCACCGCCTGGATCCAGCACCGCGCGCCGCAACCGGGAGAGCCGCAGGTGGCCCTCGAGCTGCCGCGCCTCCTCCAGCAGATCCACCGTGGCCTGGCTGTCCGAGCCCAGGCTCAGCCGCACGCCCGCGCTCGCCAGCCGGTCCGCCGGGACGATGCCATCGCCCAGGTTGCGCTCGGTGGACGGGCACGCGCACACCCCCGCGGACACCTCCCCCAGCATCCGCGCCTCGGCCTCCGTCACGTGCACCGCGTGCACCGCGGTGAAGCGGGACTCCAGCAGCCCCAGCTCCTCGAGCAGCTCCACCGGCCGCAGGCCATGCTCGGCCACGCAGGCCTCCAGCTCCTTCGGCTGCTCGGCCACGTGCATGTGCACCGGCATGTCCCCGCGGAGTCCCGCGAGCACGGTGAGCCACTCACGCGGCACCGCGCGCACGCTGTGGGGTGCCAGGCCCACGCTCACTCCTGGCTGTCTCTCCGTCTCCCGGACAAGCTCCTCCACGGAGGCGAGGAAGGTGTCCACGTCCTTGTCGATGAACCGCCGCTGCCGCGGGTTCTCCGGCACGCGGAAGCCCGCGCGCGCGTAGCCCACGCGCAGCAGCACGATGCGCAGCCCCACATCCCGCGCGGCGCGAATCACCTCATAGGCCAGTGCGTTGCGCTCCACATAGGGCGTGCCGTCCGCCTGGTGGTGCAGGTAGTGGAACTCGCCGACGGAGGTGATGCCGGCCAGCACCATCTCCAGGAAGGCCTGCCGCGAGGCGGTATACACCTCCTCGGGGTCCAGAGCCTCGGCGGCGCGGTACATGGCCTCGCGCCAGCTCCAGAAGTCATCCGTGCCATGGCCCGCCGCCACATACTCGGTGCGCCCGCGGATGAGGCGCTGGAAGGCGTGCGAGTGCCCGTTGACGAGCCCTGGCAGCAGCGCGCGCCCGGGCATCCGGACGACACGCGCCCCCTCCGGCACGGGCCCCTCCGGGAGGATGCGGCCATCGGCTCCCACGTGCAGGGTGCTCCCTGCATGGAACCGGCCATACCGATAGAGAAACTCCGGCTGATAGACGGTGAGGTCGCTCACGCGCGGCAGCCTATGCCACCGCTCCGGGACTCGCAGCAACGCCGCGAGCCCCGGGTGCACCGGTCAACGGCTCGAGTACCGGGGAGTCTTCGGGTCCTTGTACGGGTGGACGGAGTTGTCATCCGCCCCAGGGCGCCCCAACCCACGGCGCACCGCTGGCAGCGAGGCCGTCACCGGGCCCACGTAGAAGACACCATGGAAGCCGTTGTCGTCCTCGTCACTCCAGAGGTGCACGAAGTAGCGGTCCCCATTGTCCTTGCCCTGGGTGTCCTTCACCCCGCACTCGAGCTTCTCGCCCCTGGAGCCCACCGCGCAGATCCAGGCTGTGCCGCTGTTGTAGGCCATGTCCAGCGCGATCGTCTCGTCTACCTCCTCGGCGATCTGCATCCCCATGGGCCGGTACTTCTTGTCCCACGGCACGCCCTGGGCGGTGCGCGGGTGGACGTTGCCAGCCACCACCATGAAGAAGCGATCCGGGCCCTTGCGCACGTAGGAGAGCACCGTGGCGGCCATGGCGTTCTCGCGCTCCTGCCCGGCCAGCTTCGGGTGATCGAACACGAAGGCGTCCACCTCCAGCCCCTGGATGCGCAGCCGGCGCAGCTGCTCCAGCAGGTTGGCCATGCCCTCGCTGCTGCGCCCGTCCGGGAAGGGGCTGCGCCAGAAGGGCGCCTCCATCAGCTTCAACCAGTCCTCATCCGTGCCAGCGCTGCGGATGAAGGTGCTCACCCGCTCCTGGTTCTCCACCGGCAGCTCCAGGCCCACCGTCATCGGCGTGCCCGCGGACGCCACCTGGCAGGCGCTCTGCGCCACGAAGCGGGGCACCTCCTGGGTACCGTGCAGCTCGCCCAGCATCATCACCCCGCCGCGCTTCGCCTGGGGAGTGAGGCCGATGATGGGCATGCCGCACTCGATGGCCACCAGGGAGACGGGCGCGCTCCGCAGCTTCGGCGCCTGGACCACCATCTGCCCCGGCGAGGACTCCTTCAGCAGGTGCTCCTCCCGGATCTTCGCGAGCTGGGGAGCAATGCCGTGGAACACCTTCCACTCCATCACCAGATCCCGCTGCCCCTGCGCCGAGCCGGCCACGATGGCGTTCTCCCCTTGTGGCTGGGCCATGAACGCGGACATGTCCTCGATGCTGTTGTTCGCAAGCCCTCCCTCGCCCTCGACCACCCCTCCCCCTCCACCCGACTCCGCGCCATCCGCTCCCCCCAGCGAGCGGCTCGTGCCCCAGTCGAGCTGATCGCCGGGATCCTGCAACGTCTTGTTGGCGCTGCGGGTGATGCGGATGATCCACAGCTTGCTGTCGGTAGGCGTGTCACGCTTGCCCAGCACCATGTAGCGGTGCCAGAAGCCGGACACCCTCGAGCCGCCGAACTCCTCGCGCCACTCCGTCTCCAGCACGAAGCTGCCCTTGTCCTCACGGAAGGGCAGCCCGTTGTCGGTGAAAAACTGGCGCACCGAGGGCCAGACCTCCTCCAGGGGCAAGTCGTAGGTGGCCTCTTCGTCGGGAATTCCTGTTCCCCCGCGGCCGGTGACACAGCCCGCAAGCAAAATTCCAGCGACACCCACAGTGAAGACGGCCAGTCGCATCCGAGCCCCTCCCGGGAAAATGGACGGAAAATCCCGGAAGCTTAACGCCCAAGGGGGCCCGGCATATCGGCGGGCGCCTGAAAAGGCCCTCAGGCCTGCAGCTCGGAGCCCTCGGCAGCGGTGGCGCCCTCCTTCAACCAGGGGCGGGTGCGGACCGCATCGCGGATCCACGTCACGTGTCTGTATTCGTCCTCGCGGTTCTTCTGGATGAGCGCGCGCACCTCGGGGCGCCAGTCGAACTGGAGGGCCAGCTCATAGGCCCGGTTGGTGAACTCCTCGTTGCCGAGCATGGCCACCAGGGCGGCCTCGGTGCCCATCATGCTCGTAATTGCCGTGAGGCCCTTCATCGCCGTGCCCTTGAGGTCCAGCCTCAGCTCCACGGGCTCACCGCCGAAGCGCTGAATGAGGGCGTTCAGGTCCTGCACGTGCCGCACGTGGTCCACGCGGAAGTCGTTGAGCCGCTCGCGCACCAGGGGCTCATTCACCCGGGCGATGGCCGCGTCGTAGGCCCCCACCGCATCCGCATCGAGCTGAGCCAGGCTCCGCAGCTTTCCTACCTCGGACTTCTCCGCCATCTCCAACCCTCCTCGCAGATCTCCGGCAATGTGCGCGGGGTGCTGGCCGACGCCAACCCATGCTGGAGCCCGTGGGCCCCTCTGCTCCCGAGGCTGCCAGCGGGGCAGGCAAACAGGCATGGGATGACAGCGATCGCGTCATGCGCACCTTTGCCCTACACCATCACCTCCAGGAGGACGGAAAATGAAGAACGAAGATGTGGCGACCTCAAGCATCGAGCAGGTGACCAAGCGCGTGCCCTCGGTGGGTTTCCTCGGGCTGGCAATCGGCTCGATCGCGGTGAGCGCTACCCTGATGCTGCTAGGCAAGAAGACGTGGGCCAACTTCGTGGGCCAGTGGGCGCCGACGATCCTGATCCTCGGCACCTACAACAAGCTGGTGAAGACGTTCTCCGCGCCCATCAACGAGGAGCAGCGCCTCCAGCACGGCGGCCACCCCTCTATCCTCAAGGGATCGGAGGACATGAACCGTCAGCCGCGTCCGCTGATCTAAGCCGGACTGGGTCGCCCCGCCCTTCCATCTCTGGGAGAGGGCGGGGCGCCTGGGCTGTCCGCGCGAGCGACGACAGGTTCGGATCGTGCCTCCAGAAGTCCATTCCCATCTCGGCGGCCTTGTCCACCGAGCACACCACCAGCCGCACCTGCAGGCAGGACGATCCCCGCCCGCCGCGCCGTGTCCGTCGAGCACAAGAGGAGCTGCAGCCCCAAGTAGACGAGGTCCACATCCGCCACCGACAGCACGATGTCACCGCGCAGCGCCACGCCCTTGTGGAGCACCCAGTCGAGCGCTTCACAGAGAGAGATTGAGCTGGACGGTTCAATCCGCGCGTCATCCACGAGACTGGCCTGCTCCATCTTCAGGTCCTCCCTCGCCATGGTCGCCTGTGCCAGCGACTGTCGCACGTGCCCCCGACACCTCCGCGGGCGCCACGCGCTCCTCAGGCGGACCGTCTCCGCCCAAGCGTTGGACAGCTCACACAAAGGCTCTCAGGCATGCGCAGCGTGTGCGGGAGGGCTCTCCACTCCACGGCCTGCACTTCGACGCTCCGCACGCCGGTGCTTCAGCACAACGAGTCCGCCCACGATGGCGCTCAACAGCATCAAGGCGTTGGTCACCACGAACACCCAGTTGCGCACCAGGATGCTGTAGAGCGTGAAGCCTATGGACGCGGTGATCTGCCCCAGGAAGAGCCACTTGGATACGCCCTCGCTGGAGCCCGACTTCCACTGCTTGTGCACCTGCTTGCCGATGGTCAGCACGAGGATGAAGGAGCTGAACCATCCAATGACCTCGGTCATGAAGTCCTCCGTGCTCACAAGGATGTGCACGTCCTCCCGTCAGAGAGTGCCGCTCCCCCGAGTGGCGGACAGGCGAGCCTGCAAGCTTCCCTGGCACAAGGTCCACGGCTCCTTATGTTCACGTTGACGGTGCGGGGCACTTCCGAGTGCTCCGACGCGTGGTGTGTTCATGCCTCCTGGGGATGAGCGCGCCCACGGGGGAAGGTGGAGCGCCCCGAGGCCCGGGTCAGAGTCGGACCGGTTGGCCAGCAGCCCTCCGGCCGTGAGGCGGGGGCCCGGGGCGCCTGGTGTTTTCGCCCGGCTTCCCCTGCTCCTCCAAGAATTGCACGCTGTAGGGACAATGCCGACCCTTGCGGAGTGAAGACCCGACAATCGCTCCAGACCTACCGCGCCAAGCGCGACTTCAAGAAGACGCCCGAGCCCTCTCCCGACGTGCCGCTGAAGCGGCGCGGAGGGGAGCCCATGTTCGTGGTGCACAAGCACGACGCGACCCGGCTGCACTATGACCTGCGGCTGGAGATCGACGGCGCGCTGGCCAGCTGGGCCATCCCCAAGGGCCCCAGCTACGACCCGAAGCAGAAGCGCCTGGCGGTGGAGACCGAGGACCACCCGATGTCCTACGCCCGCTTCGAGGGCCGCATCCCGGACGAGGAGTACGGCGGCGGGGACTCGCTGCTCTGGGACGAGGGCACCTATGAGACGGTGCCCCCCGGCAAGGCCCATGAGCAGCGCGAGAAGGGCCACCTGGTGGTGGAGCTCCATGGCGAGAAGCTCCAGGGCCGCTGGCACCTCATCCGCACGCGAGGGGATGGCCGGAAGAACCAGTGGCTGTGCTTCAAGTCGCTGGATGGCACCGAGAACCCGGACTACGACGTCGTCACCGAGCGCCCCGAGTCCGTGAAGTCCGGGCGACGCGAGACGCGCGGTCCCGTGCACAAGAGCGCACTTGATCGTGCGCACCCACCCGCGGAGACGCTGCTCCAGCGGGTGTGGCCGCCCATGCTCGCGCGGCTTGCCACCCCCGAGGAGGCCTCCGAGGCCACCCACCTCTTCGAGGTGAAGTACGACGGCTTCCGCGCCATCGCTGCGCTCTCCGGGAGCGGGCTCTCCTTCAAGAGCCGCAACGGCAATGACTTGTCCGGGCGCTTCCCAGGGCTCGCGGACGAGCTGAGGCGGCTCCGCGTCCCCGAGGCGGTGATCGACGGTGAAGTCGTGGCGCTGGACAAGAAGGGGCGCTCGAGCTTCCAGCTGCTCCAGAACCAGAGCGGCGGAGACCTGCGCTTCGTCGCCTTCGACTTGCTGTGGCTGGATGGCCACGATCTCCGGGACAAGCCGCTGGAGGCCCGGCGCGAGCTGCTGGAGAGCCTGTTCTCGGGCGTGAAGCCCCCGCTGCAGCTGTCCGAGCGGTTGGACCTGCCTCGGGACCGTGCGCTCAAGGAGGCCCAGCGGCGCGGCTGGGAGGGCCTCATCGCCAAGAAGAAGAGCTCCCCGTACGTGGGGGCACGCTCGGGGCATTGGCTGAAGCTCAAGGTCATCGCCGGGCAGGAGGTCGTCATCCTCGGGTTCCTGCCCATCAGGAACGAGCACTCGGCGAAGGAGATCGGCGCGCTGCTGGTGGGCGTGAGAGGGCCGGACGGCTACCACGACGTGGGCAAGGTGGGCACGGGCTTCGACACGAAGATGCGGTACCAGTTGCGGGAGCTGCTCGAGCGGATCCGCGTGGACAAGCCCGTGGCGGTGGACGCGAAGAAGCGCCCAGGCGCTGTGTGGGTACAGCCGAAGTACGTGGCCCAGGTCCACTTCACCGAGTGGACGAATGATGGCCGCCTGCGCCACCCGGTGTTCCAGGGCCTGCGCACGGACAAGAAGCCGGAGGAGGTGGTGCGCGAGAAGCCGGCAGCTTCCCAGAAGCGCGCGGCGTCAAAGCGTACGGCGTCCCGGAGCACGGGGGCACGCCGCATCCCTACGGCGCTGGCGGCGCGCTCGGCAAAGCTCCCAGTCCGGGAGGACGCAGCAGTGGACACGGGCCAGGCCCGGCTCACGAGCGGAGACCGGGTGCTGTACCCGAAGGACGGGTACACCAAGGAGGACGTGTTCGAGTACTACCGCCAGGTGGCGCCGCTGATGCTCCCGGTGCTGGAGGACCGTCCCATCTCCGTGCAGCAGTGGCCCGGAGGCATCGCGGCTCCGGGCTTCTTCAAGCATGAGCTGTCTGGCAAGCCCGACTGGGTGCCCACCCTCCGTGTGAAGCACCTGAACCGGACAATTGATCACGTGAACGTGAAGAGCCCCGACGCGCTCCTGTGGCTGGCCAACCAATCCGCGCTGACGCTCCACATGTGGTCCAGTCATGCGCCGAAGCTGGAGCAGCCGGACTGGGTGCTGTTCGATCTGGATCCGGGCAAGGGGACGTGGGCGGACCTCATCACCGTGGCCACGGCGATGCGCAAGAAGCTAGAGTCGCTCGGGCTGGAGAGCTTCCCGAAGACGTCCGGCAAGCGGGGGCTCCATGTGCTCGTGCCGCTGCGCGCCGGCTATACCCACGAGCGGGCCATGAAGTTCGCGAACGACGTGGCCAACGAGGTGGCGGCGCAGCTGAGCGACATCGCCACCACCGAGCGCTCCATCAACAAGCGCCACGGCCGGCTCTACATCGACGCGGGGCAGAACGGGCGGGGCAAGACGGTGGTGGCCCCCTACTCCCTGCGCGCGGTGGAGGGGGCGCCGTTCTCCGCGCCGCTGAAGTGGAGCGAGGTGAAGCGGCGCCTGGATCCGAGCCGCTTCAACCTGAAGACGCTGCGCAAGCGGCTGGACGCGGTGGGAGACCTGTTCGCCCCAGTGCTGGAGACGAAGCAGAAGCTCCCATGACAGCACGTCCTGCCTGGCTCAGGAGTGCGCCTACGCGAAGGCCTTCTTCGTCGCCGGGCGCTCCATCAGGCGGCCCAGGTAGGCCTTCAGGTCCGGGTAGCCGTCCAGAGCGTTGAGCATATTGGCGAGAGCGAGCGTGCCGCCGACCACCACGTCCGCGGCAGAGAACTTATTGCCCACGATGTACTCCCGGCCCTTCATGCGCTCCTGGATGATGGGGGCTATCACCTTGAAGCGCTGGCTGGCCTTCTCGACGGCCGCGGCAGAACGCTCCGCCTCAGGGAGGAAGCGGGTGTTCATGAGGATGGTGACGAGCAGTGGATCCGCCTCCGTCATGGCGAAGGAGATCCACTGGTAGTACGCGCCACGATCCGCCGTCCCCAACGCCGGGGCCAGCCCCTTCTCCGGGTACTTGTCCGCCAGGTACATGATGATGGCCGCGGACTCGTACATCGTGAACCCGCCGTCCTCGAGGGCCGGCACCGCGCCGAGCGGATGGATCTTCAGGTACTCGGGCTTCTTGTGCTCTCCCTTCATCATGTCCAGCGTCGCCAGCTCGTAGGGCACTCCCAGCTCCTCGAGCATCCAGCGGGGGCGCGTCGCACGGGTCATCGGACTGAAATAGAGCTTCATGTAGAACCCTCCCTTGTACTCAGCGCCGGAGGCGCCGGGCCTTGCCCAGGCGGATGCCTTCGGGCGTCCGCTTCTTCGCCAATCCTGGGCCAGAGGGCAAGCTTGCTCCGGCACTGCGCACCGATGCACACCGCCTCGTACAGCGCCGTCACCCGCACCACCCGTGGAAACAGGGGCCCAGGAGCCCGTCTCCACTCAGGCAGGCCCAGGAGCTGACGCGAAGGGACAGGGTCCGTCAGAGGTGCGCTGGTGCTCCGCTGGGTGGCGACGCTCCCCCACCGCATGGGGCAGTTCTATAACTACGTGGTGGATCGCAAGCTGGCGGAGATCGCGGGCTACAAGAACGCCCAGGACTATTTCAGCCAGAACCTGAGGGACATGTCGCAGGCGGCCCTGAAGATGTATGGGGCGGTGGCGGCCAACTTCAGCGAGCCGGTCTCTCGCCGGTTCGGCGTCACCTGCCTCTCCCTGCTGCTCACCTACAAGGAGGTGGCGGACCTGGAGGTGAACCACGAGGAGCCGGGCGGCACCGTCATCGAGGTGCCGGGGGAGAATGGGGCGGCGACATCCACGGCCTTCTCCCACTGCAGCGTGGAGGACATGCGCAAGGCCATCCAGCGCAAGCGCAAGCCCTCCTCCAGCAAGCCTCTGCCGACGGAGGACCTGGCGCTGGCTGATCAGGTCCGGGAGGCGGTGATGGGCCGCTTCCCCAAGGGAGTGCCGGTGCGGGTGCAGCTGCGCAACCACCAGGGCAAGGCCGTGCTCGACTTCAAGGGCATCCCGGTGGCGCAGCTGATCGAGGCGCTGATGGCCCACCTGCCCTCGGTGCCCCAGGTGCGAAGCGTGGAGAAGGCTCCTCACGTCTCGTGAGCCTCATGACATGAAGGGCGGCACCGCATTCCTGGCTTACCAGGAGCGCGGTGCCGTTCTCTTTAGAGGTGCCCTCCCTGCTGGGCAATGCCCATCCGCCCACCACCCGAGGTCAGCCTCTCTGTCACCTTGTTCAAGCCATAGCGCCGTTTCCCAGCACCCAGATGAGTCATCTCGTCACAACGGGAGCCGACGACGATGATGGACTCGCTGACGCGGCCGACCCATGGCCTTCCAGCCCCCCTGGTCGCCGCCCGCTGCGGGTTTTTCCATCGCCTCGCTGCGGGTTCGATTCCCGCTGCCTCCATCCCGAGAAGCCCAGTGAACTCGCCCTCATCGGCCTTTGAGTCGGTCAATCCTCTGCCGCTGCTCTTCCGGCAGTTGGATCTCCGTCGCATGTTCCCAGTAGTCACGCCCGCGGATGGAAAGATTGTGAATGATCCTATCGTACCAATCCGTGGCGATAGGGCTCCAAGACCCGCTCTCCCCCTTGACGAGATAGGGTGGCGGGATGCCTGCGTATCGCACCGCCCCACTCCAGAGAACCGCCCCATCACTCAACCTGACGAGTGAGGCACTTTCCTTCGTGGAATCGTTCCAGAACATAGCGTGGGCCACCGCCTCGCCATCCACTGATTGGATGTACAACGGATTGTTCTCAAACTTTCCAAGCTCAACCCACCGGAGGCAACTCCCACCCTCTTTCTCCCAAAACCCCACGGCATAGTGATTTTCGCGACTATCCGGAGGCAAGTAGCGGAACAGCATGAGCACCTTCCCGTCCACCCGGCGCACGTCCTCGATCTCGAGGGTACTCAATGGCCAACCAGTGGGCGGCGGCAAGAACTTGGACACCTCCTGACCTGTCGAGATGTCATACTGCTGAAATGAGGCCACGGCCCGTCCCTGCGCGTAGGTGCCATGCTGGACGAACAGGATATCCGGCTCGTCCAGCCTTCGGCTCGACCAAAAGTCCTGGTCGTCAACGCTGACCACCAGTTTGACCTTCTCCTGGAACGTCTTGAACTTCCTTCGCTCGGGCGAATACTCGAGTACCCACAACAGCAACTGACTACCCTTGATGGCGCCAAGCCGGTACCTTCCGTCTGGTGCCTGGATCCATCGCGATACAGAGCGAGAGTTGAGTTTGGCCTGCTCACGCCAAGAGCCACTCTGCGAAAGGAACTCCGCCTTGGATTCATCTTCCAGGCCCCCCAGGATGACCAAATCCGCGGTGCGAATGAAGTAGGCATCATTGTCAGCAAAGGCGGTGATCAGCTCCGGCCCCCAGAGCACAAAATGGACCTGGCCCGGCAAGGCAGTCCTCCCGGCAATCACACCATCCCGGATCTGGATGATCTCCCTGTCCGTCACGACCCCCAATCCCCCCAACTGAGGAAGCGTGTGGACAACCAGGACCGGAGAAGGCGCTACAATGGAGGGCACCCTCTCTTCGCGGTGTGCCTTGAGGTCGTAACTCCTGATCTCGCCATCGCCAAAACGCGCGATCATTCTCTGACCGTACTCTCCCTCCAGCGTGAACTCTGGTGTTAACAGCCGTAGGCTCCAGGCCTCGGGCATTCGATTAGAGCCTCGGGACGCCCGAGTGCGAAAGACATGATAGACACCCCGGATATCCCACGCGAGGACACGCGAGGAGTCCTGGCTGTAGGCCAACCGTAGCAAGGGGACCGTGCCAATCTCCCTCGGATCCTTCTCGCCCCATTGGTAGACCGGCTCCGGTTGTAGAACCGAGCAGCCGACAGAGGGAGCCTCGCCTTTGTCATCGCAGCTCACCAGCAGCCCCATCCCCAGATGAGGTTCTCCTCGGAACAAATGGCTTGCAACGACGATGAAGTTCCGGTTGGGCGCAATCGCTGCTGCGACCGCATAGGCGGGCCGCGTCAGCTTGCGGTGTCCACCCAGCAGGCCCGCCTTGGGGGTCGTCACCTTCACCACCCCTCCCTCCCGGGCACCCTCCCAGTCAAGGTCGACGAGCTGCATCTTCACGCCGGCTTCTTGTCCCTGGGACGTCATGACAATCCGACGGCCTTCCGGATCACTCTCGAAGAACCAACGAAACGTGTCATCCTTGCGGTACACGGAGTTACTCACCAATTGCTTGCGGCCTGAAGGGAGATCTACCGCATGCACAGCGGAGCTCCATTTGAAGGCGTCCTTCTCATCCGCGGGCGCGCATTGAAGGAGGAGCAGATCTCCAGCTGTTGGTCCCCATCGAAGATCGCTCCACGCCTCCCACTCGGCGCCGGTGTCGAACGGCGCAAGATCCGGCCAGGGGATCACCCTGTGCTCCTCGGGCTTCTGCCCCAGTCCCACCTTCATCCAGATCAATTCGTTGGACCCGAGCAGCACCAGCCCCCCCCCTCGTGGATGGGCATGAATCGTCCTGGCACCCTTGACGATGCCCCTCGAGAGTGGGGGCTCTCGTTCCTTCTCGGAGTAGGACAGGACCTCTCCTGTGCGAGTCAGGATGTGGACCGGCCAATCCCCTGCCGTAAAAGCCACGTCTCTCGCACCGTCTACCGTCAGGAGGGGCGATTGCATTCCAGCAGCCGAGAGTCCGTAGACGCGCAGCCGCCCCTCCTTCCTGGTAGCGAACAGCCGCGTCGTCGAGGAGCGGGGGGTCAGCATGACCTCACTGGAGTCGAGTTGCAGCACCGCGAGCGTGCGCCCGGTTGGAACCTCTCGGAGCACGATGAGAGCTCCCGTGTGTCCCTGGCGCTCGCGTTTCCTCGCGGGCTCCTGCGTGAGGACCGTCGAAATATCGGGATCCGTCGCGAAGACATCCATGGGAGAGAGCCGTGAGGCATCTTCCACCTTAGCAGGCCCCGGGTTGGACGGGCCGATGCGAGTCCAGACCGGGTTCCTTTGAAGTGCCGACTCCAAAAGCTTGACAGACTCAGCTCCCGGATGAAGGTCGTGCGCTGTCAGTGCAAGCCGCACGGCAAGTGCCGGGTCGACCTCCGCCTGCAGCTGGCCGAGATCCACCAGCCCCTTGGCCAGCTCGTCGAGCGCGATCCCATACATCCTCTCGGCACGCTCACGTTCAGCGCGTTCCTGCTCCGCGAGCTGCCGCGCTCTGTCCCACTGAACGGCTGCTACCAGTGCGATGATCGCAAACAACGCTGCGGCGTACCCAACGACCCTGAGTAACAGGGACTCCCGACGCGAAAACTTGAATGAGCGCTTGAGTTCATCCAGCGTCTGTTCCGAGGGGGGTCCATCACCTGTTGCCAGGCTCTCCGTTATCCGTAGGGAATCGGCGAGCAATTGCTTCAACGGCGAATCGGCCGCCGTGGCGAACGTGCCGTTGACGTCGATGACGATAGGAGTCCGTCCGGCATCAAGGCACGTCTGTACCTCCTTCAGGACCCAATCGCTCTTCATGGCTGCCGGACGCAAGACGAGCACCAGAACAGTGCTCATGCGCACTCGGCGCCGAGTGGCCTTTCGAAGGTTGTCCCCAGGGACATACCCGATGTTGTCAATGAAGGTCCGGAATCGGGATTCCTCTTGCAGGCGCCTGGCGAGAGTCCGCGGGTAATTCGTCCCATCAGACCATGCATAGGAGATGAAGAAATCGTAGCCGAACAAAAAGTCGACGATCCGCTGAAGGAAGCCGGTCAGTGCCGAGAAGGGAACGCGCAGGATCTTCAAGACGCTGTGCCTCATTGTGGATCTCACGCCTGGGGCTTGCTGATCACCACCCAGGATTCCGCGGACTATAGGCGGAATGGGGGCCCTGTTTGAGGGAGCAGGCTGGTGCAAAGGGGTTGAAAGGGCCGCTGGAGGGTGACGCGCGGGCTGTGCGCTGGGCCGGAGCAGAGTCCGTGCCACCCCCACCAGCTGCACCTCCGTCACCTGCGCCCGCTTCGCGTTACAGGAGGGGCACACCCCTCGTCCCTTGCACGAGAAGGCGACGAGCAGTTCGTCCTTGCAACTCTCGCAGCGCACCCGCGCGAAGCCGTGTGCCAGCACTCCACATTCCAGGTACTTGGCTTACGTCCCGCTCCACGTACCGGGGCAGGCCGCGCCCCACCTCGCTCGCCTCCGCCAGCAGCGTGGCCAGGTTCTCCCTCACCGCCTCGTACAGCACCGTCCCCTCCGGCTGCCTCCGCCGGTACTCCCACCCGCGCTCCTCCACCTGCCCCTCCCCAGCCACACCTCGCCAGGGCACACGCTCCTGTCAGCCTCCCACGGGGTTCTCGTGAGCCCTGGGAGACCGGGGAACTCAGGCCGCTCGCGTCCAAGCCGATTGACCTTGTTGGGCCGCATGTACCCCCAGTGTGCCCCTCCAGCGGGGATAAGAACGGGACGAGACGGGACAAGACGGGACGGAGAGGGGGAACGATCCGGTGTGAGATCAAGGCGTTAGCTGGTAACAGCGCGACCTGCTTAGGGTTTTGCTTCCGCTTTGTTGCGGGTTCGATTCCCGCCGCCTCCAAGCGGAGCCCCCCGCCCTCTGAGCCTCGCCCGCTCCTAGCGAAAGGTCGTGGAGGGACAGGGGCCACTCTG
>NZ_DASPHO010000342.1:0-4705 GCF_035629615.1 Hyalangium sp.
TGTCCACCTGCTACAAGCACGCGGTGCCCATCTGGGTGGGCGCGGTGCAGGACGGCTCCATCTTCCTCACGCTGTCGGGCGCCATGACGCCGGCGGGCCTGCACCAGAGCTGCCTCATCCCGCTGATCGAGAAGGGCATCATCTCCGCGATCACCACCACGGGCGCCAACCTCTACCACGACGCCCACCGCATCATCGGCCACGCCATCCGCGAGGTGAACCCCAACGCGGGCGATCTCCAGTACCGGCTGGCGCGCATCATCCGCATCTACGATCTGGGCTTCTGGGAGGAGGCGCTGCTGGACACGGACCGGCTCTTCTCCGCCATCATCCGCGGCCCCGAGTTCCAGCGGAAGATGACCACCCCCGAGTTCCACTACCTGCTGGGCAAGGCGGTGTACCGCATCGAGAAGCAGCTCGGGGTGAAGCAGCCCTCGCTGCTGTCCACCTGCTACAAGCACGCGGTGCCCATCTGGGTGGGCGCGGTGCAGGACGGCTCCATCTTCCTGAACGTCGTCAAGCTCAAGCGCCTGCTCGGTCCCGAGTTCAAGTTCGAGCTCGACATCAATGATGACGTGTACTCCATGGCGGCGATGCAGCACTTCTGCCGCCACAATGGCTCGAAGCGGCTGGCGATCTGGATCCTCGGCGGCGGCGTGCCCAAGAACTACACGCTGCAGGGCGAGCCGCTGCTGGATCAGATCCTCAACGTGCCCACCACGGGCTTCGACATCGACGTGCAGTTCTGCGTGGACCCGGTGGACAACGGGGCGCTGTCCAGCTGCCCGGCCGGTGAGGGCCACACCTGGGGCAAGGTCTCCGTGGAGGCGGTGGAGACGGGCTCCGTGTACGTGCACTGCGACGTGACGGCTGTCTTCCCCTGGCTCACCCACGCGCTGCTGTCCGAGCCGAAGAACAAGCGCAAGCCCATGCGGCTGATGGACAAGATGGGCGAGGCGCTCTCCTTCCTGGACGCGGACGTGAAGAAGCGCAGCAAGACGTTGATGAAGACGCTGGACTGGAGCGTCCAGGACGCGGAGCCCTCCCAGGAAGAGGACGCCGAGAAGCACGAAGCCTACGTTCGCTGAACCCCCGCCGCGCACAGGAGCAATGCCATGAGCGAGCCCTCGCAGCCCACAGGCGTGGTGATGACCGTCGTCTCCGCGCCTGCCTTCAAGACGCAGCTCGAGCACGGGCCGTCGGGCTCGCGCATCATCACCGAGGCGCCCAAGGACAATGGTGGTACGGGCGCCTCGTTCTCTCCCACGGACTTGCTGGGTGCAGCGCTCGCCTCGTGCGCGGTCACCACCATGGCGCTCGCCGCAGCGCGGGAGGGCATCCCCCTCGGTGAGACCCGCGCCACCGTGGAGAAGCGGATGACACCGCCGCCGCGCCGCATCGGCGAGCTGGTGCTCCAACTCCAGATGCCCGCGGGCCTGTCCCGCACGCAGCGCACCCGGATGGAGGAGGTGGCCCACGGCTGCCCCGTGGCGCGCAGCCTCCACCCGGAGATGAAGGTGCCCATCACCTTCACCTACCCGGACGAGCCCCGGGAGGGCTGAGGCAGCCAAGGGAGATGGAGGTGCCAGCCCGTGGCCGGGAGAGCGCCTGAAAACCTGTCATACAAGCAGACAGGTTCGGCGAGACCGCGCCGCCCGGGTTCCCTTGAGGCCAGGCTTCGGTGGGAGGCGCCTGGCCTCTGGCCTGCCCTCCGGGCAGCCAAGAGGAGGGAGCTGCATCCACCGCTCCTCATGCCGATTCTCGCCAAGTGTCATGCGCGAGGGAGGCAGGCCGTGAACGTCAAGCTGCTAGGCATCTACCTGAACGATCATCTCGCTGGCTCGAATGCGGGGTACGAGCTGGCCCGCCGCGCCGAGCGGGAGAACCAGGGCAATGCGGTGGGGCACTACCTCGCCACGTTCGTGAAGGAGCTCGAGCAAGAGCGGGCGGTACTTGAGCAGGTGATGCGCTCCCTGGAAGTGTCGCGCAACGATCTCAAGCAGGGGCTGGCCTGGGTGATGGAGCGGCTCGGACGGCTGAAGCTCAACGGCTATCTCGCGAGCTACTCGCCCCTGAGCCGCATGATGGAGCTGGAGGCGCTGTGCGTGGCAGTGAAGGGGAAGCGCTGCTTGTGGACCCTGCTGGAGCGGCTGGCGCGGACGGAGCCTCGGCTGGCGGGCTTCGACTTCGGGGCGCTCATCGCTCGCTCGCAGGCGCAGCACCAGACGCTGGATCTCCTGCGCCTGCAGGCGGCGGATACGGCCTTCGTGAAGGCGACGCTGCCCGCAGGGAGCTCCACACCCGTGGAGACCGGGGCGCGGTGACGCCCCAGTCGACGGACTCGCCGGGCCCGGGTTCTCCGAGCCCGGCGTCCCCGGTCAGGTTCCGGTAGGCGGAGGGGTGACGCGCGGTGCCCCCGTGTCATGCGGGGCCACCAGGCGGAGCTGGCCGTGGCTGGAGGCGGCGAACTTCGCGTCCACATCCCGCTCCAGGTACGTGTAGCCGGACAGGCCCTCCTCGTACATCCGCAGCAGCGAGCGGGACTCGTCCAGGGTGATCCGGCCCTGCCGCAGCGCCACCTCGGTGAACTTGCGCAGCCGCGCCACCAGGTCGTCCTTGTTGTAGCTGACGTAGTGGAGCACCTCCGTCACCGTGTCTCCCTCCACCACGTGATCGATCAGGTAGCCCCCGTTGGGCGCCAGCGACACCTGCACCGCGTGCGTGTCCCCGAACAGGTTGTGCAGATCCCCCAGGATCTCCTGGTACGCGCCCACCAGGAAGATGCCCAGGTAGTAGTCCTCATCGTTGAGCTGGTGCAGCTCCAGCGAGTCCTTCACCTCGCGCTTGTCGATGAAGTGCTCGATCTTCCCGTCCGAGTCGCAGGTGATGTCCGCCAGCACCGCCTTGCGCGTGGGCTTCTCGTTCAGCCGGTGGATGGGGATCACCGGGAAGAGCTGATCGATGGCCCACGAGTCCGGCAGCGACTGGAACACCGAGAAGTTGCAGAAGTAGGTGTCCGACAGCTGCTTCTCCAGCGAGTCGAGCTCCTCGGGGATCTCTCCCTGCTCCCGGGCGATCCGCATGATCTTGTGGCAGACGGCCCAGTAGATGTTCTCCGCCGCCACGCGCTGCTCCAGCGACAGGTGGCCCAGGGAGAACAGGGTGAGGCTCTCCTCCTTGGCGTCCTGCGCGTCGTGCCATGACTCCAGCAGGTTCTTGTTCGTCACGTCCCGGAAGGTGCTCTGCAGGTTGCGCACCACGGAGTGGGACTTGTCCTCCACCTTCTCCGGGACGACGGCCGGGTCGAACTCGCTGGTGCCCAGCACGTCCACGACCAGCACCGCGTGGTGGGCCACCACCGCGCGGCCGGACTCGGACACGAGCGTGGGGTGCGGCACTCCGGCTCGATCACACGCCTCCATCACGCCGAACACCACGTCGTTGGCGTACTCCTCCGTGGTGTAGTTCATGGAGGAGGTGAAGTTCGTCTGCGAGCCGTCGTAGTCCACGCCCAGGCCGCCGCCCACGTCCAGGTACTGCAGCGGCGCGCCCTGGCGGGCCACCTCCACGTAGAAGCAGCCCACCTCGCGCAGCGCGTTCTTCACGTTGCGGATGTTGGAGATCTGGCTGCCCAGGTGGAAGTGCAGCAGCTCGAAGTGCTGCAAGAGCCCCGTCTCCCGCATGAAGCTGATGGAGCTCATCAGTTCCGAGGAGGTGAGCCCGAACTTGGAGCGGTCTCCGCCCGAGGCCTCCCACTTGCCCGCGCCGCGCGTGGACAGCCGCACCCGCACGCCCAGCCGTGGGGCAATGCCCGTGCGCCGCGCCACCTCAGCGATCAGCGGCAGCTCGCTGGGCTTCTCCACCACAAGGATGACCTTGCGGCCCAGCCGGGAGAAGAACAGCGCCGTCTCCACGTACTCCTCGTCCTTGTAGCCGTTGCAGATGACGAGCGCGTCCTCGTTATCCAGCAGCGCCATCACCGCCAGCAGCTCTGGCTTGCTGCCCGCCTCCAGCCCGTAGCCGTAGGCCTTCCCTGTCTCGACGATGGTCTCCACCACGTACCGGTGCTGGTTCACCTTGATGGGGTACACACCCCGGTACTGGCCCTTGTAGTTGTGATCGGTGATGGCCTTCTTGAAGGCCTCGTTGAGGTGGATCACCCGGTGGCGCAGCACGTCCGTGAAGCGGATCAGCAGCGGCAGGCCAATGCCCCGGCGCCGCACCTCGTCCACCAGCTCCTTCAGGTCCATGTTGGCCGCCTGGGGACCGTCCGGGTGGACGCAGACGTGGCCCTTGTCGTTGATGCCAAAGTACGGGTTTCCCCAGTTGCGAATCCCGTAGGTCTCCAGGGCGTCGGCAAGGGTCCAGCGGTGCTGCGGGGGCGAGGTGTTGGCCATTGCGTCTCGGGGCCTCCGGGGGCAGGGGTTGGCGGCGTGAGTGCCTACAACCGATGGAACGCGCGCAACTATAGGGAAAGCGCCCAAGCTTCAATAGCCGACTGTCTGGAGGGTAGCCAGCCGGGCGGCTCCTCGGGCCGGGGTGGGCCGCCGGTGGGCCGTCACCCGTTTCATTCCTACCCTTCTGTCGAACGCTGGGAGGACGCGTGGACCGAAGGGGAGGGGGCATGGAGTCGTCCGCACGCAGGGAAGAAGGGCCGGTGCTCACCCCCCGGCAGATCTTCGAGCGGCTGGATCGCTACGTCATC
>NZ_DASPHO010000343.1:0-17245 GCF_035629615.1 Hyalangium sp.
CCGGGCTACCGCGCCTCACGGAGAGCGAGGACGCCCCGGGCACCGACGGCACCGTCAGGCCGAACGCGCGCCGGGGGACGTCCAGCTCGATGGACTCCACGTCCGGATCCACGGCGAGCGCAGTTCGCTCCTCCTCCGTCAGCTGCGCGGCGACGGCTGGCACACTCCGGTACACCTGGAGCACCCGGCTCCCCAGGGCCGACACCCGCGAGGCGCTCACCGTCCCACCATCCCGGTAGCGGATCAGGAAGCGCTGACGGCCATCGCCCGCGGCGCCCGGCTGCGGAGCCGCGCTCTGGCTGAGCTCGGCGCCGGGCAGCCCGCCCGCGACAACGCCAGGGCACAGGTGCGCCTGTGCGCTCACACCTTGATCATCTCCCCCACCACAGGCCGCGGTGAGTACCACCAGTCCGAGGATGCCCCAGCGCTTCATGATGAGTGTTCTCCACACGTGGGCCCTCGAGACGGGAGCGAAGACAGGGGCACTCCGGCCGCGGGGGGTGATCTCCTCACAGGGAGTGCATCGCATCCGGCTCTGACAACGGTCTGGAGCCTCAGGACGTATCGGAGGTATGCCGGTGCACATCCGGTGTGTTGTCGTGATGAAGTCGCAGGGGACTGGGGGCCCAGAGACGCCTCGCGCAGGTGGGCGCAGGTCAGCCCGGAGCGCTAGCGTGCGCTCAGTGAAGGAGGTGGAAGGATGACGCAAGAGATGTCCGACGCTCGGCTCCAGGCGATCCTCGAGCTCCCCCCGGCGCGGCGACATGCGTGGTTCCTCCAGCGCGTGCGCGAGTCAGGAGAGGTGTGGGGGCTGTACGCGGAAGGGTGGGCGCTGGCGCTCGATGACGAGGGGCGGGACGTGCTGCCCTTGTGGCCCACCGACATCTCCGCGCGCCTGTGCGCCACGCACCTGTGGGAGGGCTTCGAGCCCCGTCGCATCCCGCTCGAGGAGCTGCTGGAGCAACTGCTGCCCGATCTCGCCGAGGAGGGCATCCCGGTAGGTGTCTTCTTCACACCGCGGGGGCAGGGCTGGCCGGTGACGGCGGCGGAGCTGCGCACACAGCTGCTCGGAGGCGCGAGCGCCTGAGCTTGCCTGCTCGCCTGCTTCCAGGCCCCGGCGAGACTTTTTCCTTTTGGGTGGGTTCGGTGTCCAATCGAGAAGCCCCCCGGGGGAGACTTGCGCTCACCTTCCCCCCCGTGGTGCGCTGCGGACGACGCGATGACGACCCAGACTACAGAACCGCCTCGACACCTCGGGCGCTACGAGCTCGTCCACCTCCTGGGCCAGGGGGGCATGGGCGAGGTGTACCTCGCGAAGATCTCCGGCGCGGCCGGCTTCGAGAAGCCGTGCATCGTGAAGACGATCCTCCCGGCGCTGCTGAAGGACGGCCAGTTCCTGGATCGCTTCCACCACGAGGCCAAGGTGCTGGTGCACCTGGTGCACTCGTCCATCGCCCAGGTGTACGACATGGGCGAGACGAACGGCACCTACTACATGGCGCTGGAGTATGTGGCCGGTGTGGACGTGGCGTACCTGGCCGAGCAGGCGCGCACCCAGAACCAGCCCGTCCCCGTGCCGGTGGCCCTCTACCTCGGTCAGAAGGTGGCGGAGGGGTTGGGCTACGCGCACCGCAAGGCGGGGCCGGATGGCACACCGCTGGGCATTGTCCACCGGGACGTGTCTCCTCACAACGTGATGGTGTCCTACGAGGGCGAGGTGAAGGTCATCGACTTCGGCCTCGCCAAGTCCGCGGCGCGCAGCAAGTACACGCTGCCGGCCACGGTGATGGGGAAGCTGGGGTACATGTCCCCGGAGCAGGCCCGCGCCGAGCCGCTGGATCACCGCAGCGACATCTATTCGTGCGGAGTGATGATCTGGGAGCTGCTCGCGGGCCGGTCGCTCATCGGCCACGGGACGGTGGGGGAGATGATGGCCGCCATGGGCAATCCCCACGTGCCCTCGCTCCACGAGCTGCGGCCGGAGGTGGATCCCGCCATCGACGCCGTGGTGCGGCGCGCGCTGGCGCCCAACCCCCAGGATCGCTACGGCCGGTCCGACGAGCTCGCGCGGGCCCTCAATGAGCAGCTCCTCCGGACCAGCACCTCGCTGGGCGCCGAAGAGGTGGGCAACTTCGTCAAGGCGCTCTGCCCGGAGGCGTTCTCCGCGCAGCGCAAGCTCATCTCTCGCATCTCCGGCGTGCGCCGCTCTCCGTCCACGCCGCCCCAGGCGGGAGTGATGCCGGCCTCGGGGGTCTCCCCGATGCAAACGGGAGTGCAGCCGGTGACAGGGCTGGAGGCCACCTCGGTGCGCTCGCTGAACGAGGTGGAGGCCGCGAGCCATGGCGCCACGCTTCGCCCCATGGTCACCCCCCTGCCGGGGGCTCCCGTGTCTGGCGCCGCGCCAGTAGCTGCCGGAGCGCTCGCGCCCCAGCCCGCGACGTCCGGATCCGGGCCCGCCCAGGCCGCGCCAGCGGCGTCCCTCGTCGCTCCCATGCTGCAGATCAGCAAGGGGAAGCTCGTGGGAGCCGCGATCGGCCTCCTCGTCGTGATCATCGCTGTCGCGGTCACCACCGCGCACTTCATGAATCGCCCACCTTCTCCACTGCCAGAGCAGGCGGAGGGCTCCCCCGGTGTGAGTCCTTCGCCTCCGCAAGACAGGCCTCCGGAGGAGAGGGCGGTAGCGGGACAGTCCCCTTCCAGCGAGCCGGCCCATCCGGGTGGGGCTGTCATTCGCACGTCCGGGGTTTCGGGTTCGGAGCGCACGGACTCCACTGTTCCGGCGGTCGGGTCAACGGGCTCGGCGGCGGTTGTTCCAGCCGGGGAGAGAGAGCCGGCGGCTCCCGAGGATCCTGTCGCCTCGAAGCAGAGCTCCCCAGAGAACAAACCCAGCGAGGCCTCCACGACTCCGAAGGGGCAGCCGCAGCGCCCGAGGCAGAAGCAGGAGTTCGTGGTGGTGAAGGACCCCATCCAGATACGGGAGAGGGAAGGCAACTACGTCGTGCCCGCGGGCCTGAAGGTGGGCCTGAAGCAGGGCACGGAGCTGAAGGTGGTGGGAGCAGCGGGGAGGGATGCGAGGCGCAGGGTGCTCGGCAGCGCGGTGGTGCAGACGGCACGGGAGAGGAGATCGGTGCTGACGCTCGACGAGGCGGCGGGCAAGGCCACTGGGGATCGCTTCGTGGTGCTGCCCAAGGACATGGCCGCGGGAGCGCTGGACACCGAGGCGGAGCTCGAAGCAGAGCCCCCCGCTCCCGTCGTGCAACCCCCGCCCCCGTCTGCCAAGAAGACGCTGAGCGTGGGCGTGAGGCGCGCGCGTTTGATGAAGAGTGCTCTGTTCAAGAAGGGCTTCATCGTCCAGAACTCGGAGCAGGCGACCTTGTGGAACTGCAAGGCCACGCTGGGCAGCGGGCTGCGGTACGTGTTCCGGCAGCTCCGCCCGAACGAGAACGAGGTCCGCGAGGACGCCTTCAAGCCCTCGGATGGACCGACCGTCCCGAATGGGAAGATGCTCATCGAGTGTGACGAGGGCCGGGCGGAGGCCCAGATCATCCCGTAGCGCTGAGCGCCGTCACGGGTCCAGGCGCTCGGCGGCCTCCGGACACTCCGCCAGGAGCGTGAGTGCCTGCGGGTCCTGACCGCGCACCTCGCGGGTGAGCCGGGAGAGCGAGTGCCGGCACATCCACGTGCCCACGTGCCGCCGGTAGCCATGGCAGCACTTCCAGCCGGTGAGCTTCTGGTCAAGGAAGGTGAAGGCCTCGTGGCGCGTGGGCGTGGCGATGAACCACACCGCGGCGACGAGCGCTGCCACCCATGGCAGCTGCCAGCCCAGCCCCGTCAGCCGGGCCTTGAGCTCCGCGGCGGGCCGCTCGCCGTGAAGCCGCAGCAGCCGGTCCAGGGGCCGCGTCGGCAGCAGCGGCGCCATCACCACATCCGGGAACACGGTGAAGGCTCGGGCGAAGGCACGCGGCAGGCCGGGTGGCTGGTGCTCGGCATCCACCAGCTGCACATCAAGCAGGCGCCGCCCCAGCGTCCACCCGCGCACCCCGCCCACCAGCGAGACGAGCACCCACGCACAGAGCAGGGTGGCCAGCGCTCGGGGGAGAGATTGCTCCCAGTCCAGCGCGCGCGCGGTGCCCCAGCCCAGCAGCGCGGCCGTCACCAGGTCCACCAGATCCGCGATCCACAGCCGGTATCGGAACCGGGCATGCGCCGGCGAGAATTGTGATCCGAACAACGCCCCTTCACTCATGCTGCTGGAACTCCTTGCCGGGCAGCATAGACCCATCCGATGGAGGGCCGTGAAGTCGGCCGCATGCTTCGAACCCGGGGAGGAGCCCGGTGTCGACTTCCCGCAGTGGTCGCGGCCCTCCTCCCATCCCATCTTCTGAGCTGCACGGACGGTGGGGGGTACAAAGCAACCCCAGGCGCGGGAGGCACTCGAGGTCCGAGAGGCCTGGGGCCCGCCCCGTGGTGCGGCATGGCGGCAGCGACGGGAGGAGGCGGGCGAGGGGTAGGTGGGACCTCTCGTCGCTGCCGCCGGGCGAGAGATTGACGCTTGGTGACGAGGGCCGGTTTGCTGGACACTGCAGCCTCCATGTCCATGGGGAGTCAGTGTCTACTGAGGGTGCGGGCCCTCCTCGGTCCTTCTCTCCTCGCGTGTCTGCTCGCGGGGATGCAGGGCTTCGCACTGGATCCCCACCGGGCCCTCTCCCAGTACAGCCACCATGCCTGGCGCAACGAGGACGGGCTGCCGCAGAACACCATCCTCGCCATCCAGCAGACGCGGGATGGTTACCTGTGGCTGGGCACCTTCGAGGGTCTGGTCCGCTTCGATGGCGCGAACTTCACTGTTTATGATCGGCACAACACCCCGGAGCTGAGCGAGCACGGCATCCGAGCGCTCCTGGACGACGGAGCGGGGGGGCTCTGGGTGGGGACGAAGAAGGGCGTCCTCCACTACGAGAAGGGCCGCTTCCAGCGCCTGCCGGACGAGGGCGACCTGCGGCAGGTGAGCGTGCCCGCGCTCGCGCTGGAGGGCTCCACGCTCTGGCTCGGTACCTCCCTGGGGCTGGAGCAGGTCCCCCTGGCAGGAGGCACGCGGCGGCGCTACACCGTCAAGGACGGGCTGCCGAGCGCCGTCATCGAAGCGCTCGCCGTCGACGGCACAGGGGTGCTGTGGATTGGCACGCGAGAGGGACTGGTGCGGCTGTCGGCGGGCAAGCTGGAGCCCGTCTCCCTGCCGGCGGGCGCGGACCCGCGGGTGCGCTCGCTTCTGGCGGCGCGGGATGGCGCGCTGTGGGTGGGCACGTACTCCGGGCTGATGACCCTGCGCGACGGGAAGTTCGTCTGGTATGGCCCCGAGCAGGGCCTGCCGCGCTACGAGGTAGGGGCGCTGTGGGAGGATCGCGACGGCGGGCTCTGGGTGGGGCAGGAGACGGGCCTGGCCCGCCATACGGCGGGGCGCTTCGACTTCCTGGGCCCGAAGGAGGGCCTGTCCGGCACCCGCGTGTACTCGCTCTTCGAGGATCGGGATCAGAACCTCTGGGTGGGCACGGCGGATGGAGGCCTCAACCGCCTGCGCGCGGGCCCCTTTCTCTCCTTCGGGGTGCCCGAGGGGCTGGCCCACGACTTCGTCCGCACGGTGCTGGAGACGCGGGACGGCACGCTCTGGCTGGGCACGCTGGGCGGTGGGCTCCACCGGATGAAGGACGGACGCATCACCCGGCTCGGCGCGGCCGAGGGGCTCACGGATGACAACATCCGCTCGCTCGCCGAGGCCCCCGATGGAACCCTCTGGGTCGGCACTCACCGGGGCGCCTTCCGGTACGACGGCAAGCGCTTCACGCCCGTCCTCCGGGAGAACGGGCGGCCCCTGGCTCTGGTGTGGGCCCTGCTCCTGGACTCGCGCGGCGACGTGTGGTTCGGCACCTCGTCGGGGCTCGTCCACCTGCATGAGGGCCGCTTCACCGTGTACACGCCCGAGCAGGGGCCAGTGCCCGACTCCGTCAACTGCATGCTGGAGGATGCCACCGGCACCCTCTGGTTCGGCACGCACTCGGGCGTGGTGCGCTACGCGAATGGCACCTTCACCCAGGTGACCGACCCGACGCTCGCCAACGAGACGATCATGGTCTTCTACTCGGACGCGCCCGGCACGCTCTGGGTGGGGACCTATGCGGGCCTGGTGCGCTTGAAGGACGGGAAGGGGGCGCGAATTACCCTGGCCCAAGGCCTGCCGGACGACAGCGTCTTCAACCTGCTGCCCGACGCGAAGGGCTACTTCTGGATGAGCAGCAACAAGGGCATCTGGCGGGTGAGCCGGCGCGAGCTGGAGGAGGTGGCGGACGGCCGGCGCGAGCGCGTGCGCGCCAACAGCTATGACGAGCGGGACGGGCTGCGCACCGTGGAGACCCATGGGGGCTCGCAACCTGCCGGGTGGCGGGCGCGCGATGGACGCCTCTGGTTCACCACCCTGCGCGGCGCGGTGGTGGTGGATCCGAAGAATGCGCGGCTGGAGCGCCGCCCGCCCGAGGTCGTCATCCAGGAGGTGCGGGTGAACGGCCAGACGGTGCCTCTGGCCTCCAGGCTGGAGCTGGCGCCCGGCAAGCAGGACCTGGACATCCGCTTCACCGTCTTCGCCCCCCAGGCTCCCCAGCGCTTGCCCTTGCGCTACCGGCTGGAGCGGTTTGACGAGGACTGGGTGAACTCCGAGGGCCGGCGCTCGGCCTCGTATACCCGGCTGCCCCCGGGCCACTACCGCTTCCACGTCATGGTGGCCGATCGCGAGGGCGTGTGGCGTGAGCCCGGAGCGGTGCTGGAGGTGACGCTGCAGCCGTGGTTCCACCAGACGGTGTGGTTCTACCTGCTGTGCGCGCTCGGTGTGGGCGGGGTGGCCGTGGTGAGCTATGGCTGGCGCGTGGGCCGCCTCAAGCAGCGCGAGCGCTGGCTGCAGACGCGCGTGGAGGAGCGCACCAAGGAGCTGGCTCGGGCCAACCAGGAGCTGGACACCCACCTGCGCACGCTCCGCGCCACCCAGGCCCAGCTGGTGCAGGCAGGCAAGATGGCGGCGGTGGGCACGCTCGCCGCTGGCGTCGGGCATGAGATCAACAACCCGCTCTCCTACATTGTCTCCAACCTGGAGTATGCCTCCGAGGAGGCGGTGGCGCTGAAGGGCCGGCTGGAGAGCGCCCCGGAGGATGTGCTCGAGCGGCTGCGGGAGATGGAGCAGGTGCTGCGCGAGGCGCTGATGGGGGCGGACCGGGTGCGGCGCATCGTGCGGGACTTGAAGACGTTCTCGCGCCAGGACGAGGACGCGCGGGGGCCGGTGGACTTGCGCTCGGTGATGGACTCGGCGGCGAAGATGGCGGCCGGGGAGCTGCGCCCGCGCGCCCAGCTCGCCCGGGACTACGCGGAGGTGCCTCGGGCGTATGGCAACGAGGCGCGGCTGGCGCAGGTGTTCCTCAACCTCATCATCAACGCCGCCCAGGCCCTGCCGGAGGGCCATGCCGAGCAGAACGAGGTCCGCCTTGTCACCCGGCGTGTGGGGTCGGACGAGGTGGCGGCCGAGATCCACGATACGGGCAGCGGCATCCCCGCGGAAGTGCTAGGGCGTATCTTTGATCCTTTCTTCACAACAAAGCCGGTTGGAGTAGGCACGGGGCTAGGGCTGGCGCTATGCCATGCTTTCGTGACGGCGATGGGGGGGCGGATCGAAGTGGAGAGCCAGGTGAGCCGGGGGACGATGTTTCGTGTGACGTTGCCGGTGGCTCCCGGCGAGCAGGTGCAGGTGTCACGCGTGGAAGCAGCGAAGGAGGGAGAGTCGATGCGAGGCCGGGTGCTGGTGGTGGATGATGATCCGTTGGTGAGCTCCGCGCTGCGGCGGACGCTCTCGCGCGAACACGAGGTCGACGTGGTGGTGAGCTCGCGGCGCGCGCTGGAGATGCTGCTGTCCCCCCAGGGGATGTACGACGTCATCCTCTGCGATCTGATGATGCCGGAGATGACGGGCATGGAGCTGCACGCGCAGCTCGAGGCGGCATTGCCGGAGCGGGCGCAGCGGATGGTCTTCGTCACGGGGGGGGCGTACACCCCCGCGGCGATGGAGTTCCTGGAGCGGGTGAGCAACCCGCGCCTGGAGAAGCCCTTCGAGCCGGAGAAGCTGCGCGAGCGCGTCCGCGAGTGGGTGGCGCTGGTGCACCCTCCGCCCCCCGGGTGAGCCTCAGAGGTCCAGCACCAGCCGCCGGGACTTCGCGCGTGACACGCACACGAGCATCCGGTCCTGGCCGGCCCGCTCCGGGCCACCGAAGAAGGAGTCCCGGTGGTCCGGCACGCCGTCGCAGATGCGGGTGAGGCACGTGCCGCAGGTGCCCGCCTCGCAGTCGCTGGGCACCTTCAGCCCGTTGCGGCGCAGCACGTTGAGCAGCGACTGGCCCTTGGGCACGCGGAGCACGGTGCCGGTGCTGCGGATGGCCACCTCGAACTCAGAGTCCTCGAGGCCCAGCGCGGTGTTGACGCCCGCGGCGGTGAAGGACTCGAAGTGTGCCTTCTCCCAGGGCCAGCCGTGCCGGAGGACGGCCGCGCGCACGGCCTGCATCAGCCCCACGGGGCCGCAGCAGTACAGCCGAGTGCCGGGCGGGCGTGTGGCGAGCAGCTGGCCCACGTCGAGCCCCTTGGACGGATCTCCCCCATCGAGGTGGAGGTGCACCCGGGAGGCGAAGGGCGGAGAGGTCAGCTCCTCGAGGAACGCGGTCTGCTCGCGTGTGCGCGCGCAGTAGTGGAGCACGTACTGCGCGCCGGTGCGCTGGAGCATCCGGGCCATGGCCAGCAGCGGGGTGATGCCGATGCCCCCCGCCACCAGCACGTACGCGCGTGCGTGGAAGAGCGGGAAG
This sequence comes from Hyalangium sp., assembly GCF_035629615.1. Taxonomy (GTDB): domain Bacteria; phylum Myxococcota; class Myxococcia; order Myxococcales; family Myxococcaceae; genus Hyalangium. The sequence goes on from NZ_DASPHO010000343.1 coordinate 8,886, forward strand.
GTGTTGCGCGGCGGGCTCACGAGGAGCGTGTCCCCTTTTCGCACACTGTCGTGCAGGGCGATGGAGCCGCCGCGCCCCTGCGCCTCGCGCTGCACGGCGATGACGTAGCGGTGTGTCTCCTGGGCATCGTTGCACAGGGAGTACTGCCGTATGTGTCCCCTCGGCGTATGCAGAGCCAGGTGTGCGCCGGGCTCGAAGCCTGGCAGGCGGCTCCCTTCCTTGGGAACCAGCTCGAACGACTGGATATCTCTCGCGATGCGCGCGATGTGCGCAACGCGGACGTGTAGCGTGTCCGTCCCCATACCCCTTCCTCCCCCTGTCCCCTCACGCCACCTGAAGCAGCGTGACCCAACGGAAGAATGTTCAAGCAGGGAGCGGACGAACAGTGCCCCGAGGAAGGGGTGGGCCGCTGATTTCTCACAGGGCCCTCGGCCTCGGGTCACGGTCGCTGGGACGCGAGAGCTTGGATCAGCTCTCGCGGGGGCCCGCAGGCTTCCAGGGAGCCGGGCTCACCAGGAGGTCCCTTGCGCGGACGAGCTCCTCGCGCTGCTGAAGCGCGAGCTTCTGGAGGTCAGGCGCGAGCCCGTCCAGGCGAGAGGGATCTCGCTGCTGCAGCTGGGCCTGGAGCGCCGCCTCGATGACGGCGGGGGGAGCGTCAGGCGACACCCCCAGCAGTGCGGCGGCCTTCTGCCGGGCACCTTCGCGGAGAACGGCCGGGTCTCCGACGACGGCCAGCAGGCGCACGTCCTCCCCCCTCGAGCCGCGGAGGCTGGGAGTGGAGGAGGTGCCACCCCGGACGAGGAAGGCGCCCACGGCGGCGGCTCCGGCCAGGCCGAGTGCCAGCATGAAGTACAGCCGCCGCTGCCGCTCTTCCAGGAGGAGCTGGTGGTCGGCCGCGAGGAACTCCTGGCGCTCGGCCTGCTTCGCAGTCTTCGGTGAGCGCACAGGTCGATGCTCTGGTGCCAGCTCCTGACTCAGCTCGCGCTCCAGGACGTCAAGCTGCTCAAGGGAGTAGGCGGAGAAGGAGTTCTTGGCGACCGAGCCCAGGTACCCCGCCGTCCCCGCCGCCCCCACCGCGAGCATGATCAGCAGCCACCGCATCGAGCCGTCCTCCTGTCCACGAGGAGAGGCTATCGCCTAGGGGGCATCCGCCGCGCGGCACATCTCGGTGGGCGCGGGGCAGGGAAAGTCGAAGTTGCCCGTCACGGTGACGGAGTGCTCGGTCGTACCGGGCTTGCTGGCGAGGGGGCTGCTCTTGGCGGGGAAGGAGAAGGTGCCCGCGATGCCCTTGGCATCGAAGCGCTGGATGACGAGCTCGCCGGGGCCGGTGAGCGAGTACATGACGTCCTTGGCGCGGAACATGATGCGGAACTCGTTGGGCTTGGCAGAGCGGGCGACGAGCTTGTAGGTGCCCGGCTTGAAGGGGACGGCCTCCCGGGTGGTCGTGTCGGTGGGAAGGATGTTGAGGTTGCCGGCGCTGGAGCCCTCGCTGCTGACGCAGTTGAGGAGCAACGGCCCCATGAAGCGGCCCCCATCCTTCATCGCCTTGTCCAGCCGGGCCTGGCGCTTGGCGGGATCCTTGGTGAGCGCGTTGATGGTGGTCTCGACGGCCTTGCGCAGCTCCTCTTCGGTGTACCAGTGATCGCTGGAGACGGCGGTGCGGCCGCCCTTGCCCTGGTAGACGAACTCCGCGCCACCGGTCACTTTCACCTCGCAGAGCCCCTCGGGGGGCGTTGCGAGAGCGGGTAGCGAGAGCAGAAGCACGGCGAGGACAGCAGGACGCATGGATTCCCTCCGAAGGTGGAGCTGCGGCGACTCGGGTTGAATCCTAGGCCAGGACTTGGATCAAGGCTTCTCGGACTCTGAGGAAGGGGCCTTCGCGCGCTTCTTCGCGGGGACGAGCTTTCCCTTCGCCCGCGGGGTCTCCAGCACCTTCTGAGGCTCCGTGAGCTCCGGTGCCTTCTTCTGGAGCGGCTCCGGAGCCTGGGCCTGCTGCTCGAGGGGTGGCTCCTCCTTCTGCTCGAGGGCCTGCTGCGCGGGTGCATCCAGCTCTTTGAGAGTCGCCTTCTCCTTGCGCGAGCCGGACACCCCGAGGCCCGGTCCCAGTGCCAGAAACGCCAGCAGCGCGAGGGCCGCCGTGCCGCCCACGCTCAGCACTCCGATGGGGACGCGCCGATCGAGCAGCTTCAGCGCGGCCGCGGCGCTGGCGGGACGCTCCTCGGGCTTGTCGGCCAGCAGCCGCGCCAGCAAGGCGCGCAGGCGCCTCGGCACCCCCGGAGGCAGGGGCCGCTCACCGGGAATGCCGCCCGCGAGCGCCTCGTACAGCACGAGCCCCAGCGCATAGAGATCCGAGCGCGCGTCCGCGCGACCCAGGCGCTGCTGCTCCGGCGCCATGTACCGCAGCGAGCCGATGAGCGCGGCAGAAGCGGTGAGGGTGGTGGCCCCATCCAACCGGGCGATACCGAAGTCACACAGCTTCGCGCCGTCCTTCGCCAGCAGGAGGTTGCTCGGCTTCACGTCCCGGTGGACGAAGCCATGCGCGTGCACCGCGCTGAGCGCCGAGAGCACCCGCCGCGCCAACCCCTCGACCTCCGGCGCCGAAAGAGGCCCCTCCGCCAGCTTCGTGCGCAGGTCCGGCCCCTCCACGCGCTCCATGGCGTACCAGCAGAAGCCTCGCTCCTCACCCTCGGCCAGGACGCGCACCACCGCGGGGTGCTGGATCTTCCGCAAAGCCTCGGCCTCTCGGCGGAAGCGGACACGCACCGCGGGCTCCGCCGCCACCATCGCGGACAGCACCTTCACCGCGCACGGCCCCAGCGAGCCCTCGGCCTCGTACACCGTGCCCATGCCGCCGGAGCCCAGCCGCTGCTTCAGGGAGAGCCCCCCGAGCTGCTCGCCGGACAGATCCACCTCGGGCGACAGGCGCGCCGTCCCAGGCGCTGTCTCCGCCCGCACCAGATCCACCTCCACGCCACAGCCGCTGCACGTCGCCACGGCAGCGGCACCGGGCAACGGCGTGCGACAGGCGGGGCAGAGGAAGTTCATTCGAAGAGGTTGATCCCGTACTCGTCGATCTTTCGATCCAGTGTCGGGCGGGAGATACCCAGCGCCTCGGCGGCGGCCGACTTCACGCCCTGCGCCCGCCTCAGCGCCAGGACGATGTGCTCACGCTCCACCTTCTGCACCACCTCGGCCAGTGGGACACCGGAGGTGGGTGAGGCGTTCCCGCGCTCGCCTGGCCCTGTCCGGGGCTCGGGCGCCACCACCTCGGGAGGCAGATCCAGCAGGCCGATGAGCTCGCCAGGGCCCTTGAGGACGAGCGCGCGCTCGATGGCATTGGCGAGCTGGCGCGCGTTGCCAGGCCAGGGGCAGGTGCGCAGGGCGGTGCGGGCCTCGGGGGTGAAGCCCTCGGCACGGCGGCCCAGCTGGGGCCCCATGCGCGCCAGGAAGCGCTCGGCCAGGGGGAGGATGTCCTCCTGCCTGTCCCTCAGGGGCGCCAGGTGGATGCGCACCACATTGAGACGCCAGTACAGATCCTCGCGGAAGTTGAGCGCGCGGACCTCCTCGATGAGGTTGCGGTGGGTGGCGGCCATCACGCGCACATCCACCGGGATGCCCGCGCGCCCGCCCACCCGGTTCACCAGCCGATCCTGCAGCACGCGCAGCAGCTTCACCTGGAGGGCCGCAGGCAGGTCTCCCACCTCGTCGAGGAAGAGGGTGCCACCGTCCGCCTGCTCGAAGACGCCGGCGCGGGCGCTCACCGCTCCGGTGAAGGAGCCCTTCTCATGGCCGAACAGCTCGCTCTCGGCCAGCTCGGCGGGGATGGCGCCGCAGTTGACGGCGATGAAGGGCCCTCGCGAGCGGGGACCCAGGGCGTGGATGGCGCGCGCCACCTCCTCCTTGCCGGTGCCGCTCTCGCCGGTGATGAGGACGGTGGACTGCACCTGCGCGGCGGCCGCGGCCAGGCGCATCGCCTCGCGCATGGAGGCGCTCTCGGCCACCGGCTGCGAGTAGGTGAGGGTGCTCGGGGCCGGCGGCGCGGGCGGAGGGCACAGCGAAGGCCCCGCGGCTCCCGCGAGCGCTCCGGCCAGCGCCAGCTCCTCGTCCGTGAAGGCCGACTCCCGCAGGATGCAGAGCGCCCCCGCCGGAGTGCCGCCCGTGTAGATGGGGGCGTACAGCACCTGGGCATGGCCCTGGCGCACGCGCGTGAGGAGGTTGTCCGTCTCCGGCCGGGCCTGGGCCTCGGCCATGGCCATGGGACGGCCGAGCTTCAGCACCGACGCCACCATCTCCCGGTTCAGGGTGAGGTGGGCGCCCACGGGCCGGGCCAGCAGCGGGTGGAGCACGCCGTTGGGGGCCAGCCGCAGCACGGTGAGGGCCGTGGGCTGCAGGGCCGAGTGGAGCGCCTCCAGCACGAGGGCCGCCGCTTCCTCGGCAGAGGAGACGGTGGCGGCGCGCAGGGCCAGCTCACCGGCGCGGGCGAGCGCATCCGGCGAGGGCGCGGTACCAGTACGCGGGGGCTCCGGCCGGGTGCGGGTGAGCACGAGGGTGGACTCCCCATCGCGCGCACGCAGGGCGTCGAAGGAGGGCTCGTACACCAGGACGCTCTCGCCCACGGAGATGTGGTCTCCAGGGCGCAGCCGCGTCGTCTCCTTGAGGAGCTGGCTGTTGAGCCACGTCCCATTGCGTGAGCCCAGATCCCGCAGCACATGGCCCGCGGGGCCAATGGGCTCGATGACGCAGTGCTCCCGACTGACCTTGTCATCGAGAAGCTGGAGCCCTCCTTCGGCCGCTCGGCCCACGATGAGGGGGGAATCCAGCTCTCGCGCTATGCCCCGGCAGGGGCCGAACATCGCCACCAGTCTTGCCACGTCCAGCATACTAACGGCTGCCGGGCCGTCGTGGGGGGTTGGGCTTGCAGACCCAGCGGGACCCGAGCGCCTGGAGGGCCAGGCTGGCCGACAGGGCCCCGAGGAGGACGAGCAGGGCGGGCAGGGTGCAGGCCATGGGCTCCTCCAGGTGGGGGGGCTACTTCTTCTTCTCGGAGGACCCGAAGAAGGTGCCGTGGACGGCCTTGCCCTTGGAGCGGAACACCTTGTTCTGCACCTCGGAGGAGGCGTCGCCCTGGGCGCCCGAGCCCTTCACGAAGTCGTCGATGTCCTTCTTCTTGAGGGACTTGGCCTTGAGGCGGGCGTGCTCGGGGTCCTCGGCGCGGCCCGGCTGCTTCTCCAGGGCGGCCAGCACGTACGAGGCGAGCAGCTTGCGCTCCAGCTTGGCGTACAGCGTGGGGCTGTCGAAGACGTCCACCACCTCCAGCTCGCCGTTGATGGCCACGGCGAGGCCGGCCATGCGCCCATCGCGGGGCAGCTTCGCCTGGAGCTCGTTGAGGTACTGGCCGATGCGCTCGCGCAGCTTCGCGTCCTGGAGCACGCGCCGGTAGGTGCCGGTGGGGCTGGAGACGCCTTCCGCCTGGGACTTACGAGCCACCTCGCCCCAGACGGCGCCCTGCTCGGAGAAGAGGGCGGCGCGGCGCAGGTCCGGGTGGGCCACGGCGATCCCCGGCTGGAACGTCAGGTCCTTGCCATCCCAGCGGCCCTGCTCCACACACACCACGGGGACGCGGCGGCGCTCGCTCGGGTCGAGCACAATGTCGGACTGGACCATGCGGTCCTGCTTGCCGCCCAGCACCACCTCACCCCCGAGCAGGTAGAGCGGGCGCTCGTCGCGGTTGCGCACGAGGAGCTCCGGGACGCTGCCCCCCTCGCTGACCTCGCTGACGGACACCTTGCGCGCGGCCTGGGCCTCCTCGAGCACGGTGTAGTCGTCGTAGGGCGGGCCCTTGCGCGTGTGCAGGGGAACGACGGCGAGGTTGTAGGCCAGCACGGGCTCTCCCGCCTCGAAGTCACCCAGGTTGAACTCCTCGCTCCCCTCCTCCGCGGGAGGTGGGGGCTGGGAGGGAGGGGCGTAGCGGGCCTGGACGATCGGCTCCTTACGGGTCTGGAAGCTCTGGGCAATGGCCAGGGATGAGGCGAGCAGCAGGGGAACAGCGAGGATGGCGAGGGTGCGTTTCATGGGACTCTCCTGGGTTCGAGGAGTCCCTATGCAAAGAACCATGCCAGTCCCTTCTCTCTCGGGAGGGCTGTGCGGGCGTGTAACGCCGCATGACGGTTTGCATCGGCGTGTGACACGGCACGGTGCATGGCCTTTCGAGCCCCTCGGTCTCGCGCAGAGGTGTGAGACCTTCCACGTCACATGGGGTTCCCATCGCGAGAGGTCCTATGCTACCCATGTAGGCTCCCCGTCTCAGAGGAGGTCCGCGCATGGTCCGCATGTTCGAGTCGTGCGGCTGGGAGTACACGGTGCTGCGCCCCATCCGCCAGGCCCGTGATGGAGCGCCTGTGCTTCTGGCTGCGCGCAGGGAGTATTTCGGCGGTGGGACGACGGCTGTCGAGCTGAAGCCGCTCCACGTCACGCGTGAGACTGTCACAAGCGTCAAAGCCCGGCTCGCAGAGGAACTGCGGCTCAGCCAGCACCTGCGGCACCGTCATATCGGCGAGGTGCTCGGGTTCGCGGCCGATGGGGAGCAACCCTACCTCGTCCACGAGCACGTGCCAGGGTGCTCCCTGGAGACTGTCATCGATGCGGCGGTGCTCGCCAGGCGAAAGCTGTCCGCCGGGTTCGCCGTGGCTGTTAGCAGGGCGGTTGCCGACGCACTCGCTCATGCTCACCGCGACCCCCTCCACATTGTCCACCGCGCCGTGTCGCCAGCGAATATCCAGATAAGCCAACGTGGCCGCGTCAAGCTCGTGAACTTCGGGGCGGCCTACTCCGAGCTGATGGGACGGCACCCGACGCCCGCCGGGTTGCTCAGGGGCGACGCCGCGTACATGGCCCCCGAGGCCCTGAGCGCGTTCCGGCCTTCAAGGAATCGCCGCCATGCCAGGGCCAGGACGCCACCCGATCCGCGGGCCGATCTCTTCTCACTGGGCCTGGTCCTCCTGGGGACACTCACGGGATGGCACCCACTGGACCCTCCAGACGTCTTGGAGGCCGAGCTCGAGCCTCTCTTGCTCCCAGACACGCGAGCCGAGATGACGCCATCCATCCCGCTTGGGATCATGGCAGCCCGCCTCTTGCATTTCGGGCCCAAGGACGTGGACCGGGCCGCGCGGAGGCTCCCCGCACGCCTGCGCTTGATCATCTCGAAAGCGCTCCAGGTGGATCCTTCGCAGCGCTACCAGAGCGCTCTCGCGATGGAGGAGGAGCTCCGCGGCTTCCTGAGCGGCTCCTGTCCCACGTATGGCGAGGTGGAGGTGGCGGCCGAGATGGCGAGGCTGTTGAGTGCCGCGAAGAAGCTCGACGCCCAGGTTGCGTACAGCGTCGCGGGGGATGGCATCCTCCCAGCTCCGGCGGATCTGCCCCGGAGCTTCCCATGAGGGACTCTCCGCCAAGGCAGAAATTCGCCACCCAGCTGGGTGCTGCTGCGCGCGAGGCCCGGGGCCGGGTGGGCCTCACCCAAGCCGAGGTGGCACAGCAGGCCGGGGTCGCCATGGAGGTTTATGGACGCATCGAGCGTGGCGCGCTCTTGCCGAGCATCCAGACCTTCCTGGCGCTGTGTCGTGTCCTCGCGGCCGATCCCCGCGTGCTGCTCGGGCTGATGGATTCCGGGAGTCCGTCAGGCCCCCAGCGAGCGCCCGAAGCTTCCCCTCGAGTCCAGCGGCTCATGTCCCTGGCCCGTGAGCTCAGTGAGGAAGAAGTAGGAGCCCTGCTGGCAGTGGCCAAGGTCATGCTCGCGGGCAGAAGCGAGAGACGGAAGGAGCCATAGAGCCCAACGGGGACAGGACGCACCGGGTTGGGACGCGCTCTGCTAACCTTCCGAGTCAGGAGGCAGGCTGAACCATGGATCACCACCCCTTTCGACTTCCCGCCCCAGGGGACGTGGTCGGCGGCTACCGCATCGTTGGCCTTCTCGGAGACGGTGGGCAGGGCCGTGTGTACCGCGCCGAGGCGGCTGGCCGGTTCTTCGCGCTGAAGTTCCTGGAGCGGGGAGGCGAACGGTGGGGCGAGCGTGAGGTGGAGAGCCTCTTGCGGCTCAAGCTCCCAGGCGTGGTGGGCTTCCTCGGGTGCGGAAGATGGCCGGACCTCGTGCGCGGGAGCTTCTATATCGTCATGGAGCTCGTGGAAGGGCTGACGCTCTACGACTACGTCATGGTCCACAACCCCACGGCCCGCAAGGTCGCGGAGCTCGTGCTCTCCCTCGGACGCACGTTGATCGCTGTCCAAGAGGCCGGCGTGCTCCACCGGGACGTGAAGCGGGAGAACATCATGGTCCGGCTGCCCAGCGAGGAGCCGGTGGTGCT
>NZ_DASPHO010000344.1:0-12472 GCF_035629615.1 Hyalangium sp.
CAAGCGCAGGCGCTGCTGCAGCGAGTGCGCTTGGTACGCTTGCTGCGCATCCTCGGGCCCTGGCGCGGGCAGGGCCCCTCTTTTTTCCAGCGAGAGAAGTACACGCGCGCCATGGAGCTGCAGGAGAAGCGGTTGCCGCCAGAGCATCCGGAGCGCTTCGGTCCGCTGTTGGGGATGGGCCTGCTCTCGCTCGCGGAGAGCCACCCGGCCGAGGCGTGGCCGTGGCTCGAGCGGGCCCTGGCGGTGTCGTCCGTGGCGAGGCGTGCCCGCGTCCAGTTTCCCCTGGCCCGAGCGCTGTGGGAGGCAGGGGGGGAGAAGCCGCGTGCCGTGGAGCTGGCCACCCAGGCCCGGGAGTTCTGGAGCCGCCAGGGCCTCGCCTCCGAGGCGAAACAGGTCTCCCGGTGGTTGGAGGCGCATGCACTCTCCCCATCGGTGCATCCCTGACACGCCTGCGGCGCGGCCAGTTTCAGGCACTGCCCTCGGGCTTGAAATCTCCAGGGACCGCGCGGTCCTCGATGCCCAGCCAGCTCTCTAGGGTGCGCTCGAGGAAGAGCACCTCCTCGGCGGTGAGCCCCGCCTCCAGCAGGAGCTGCGTGCTGCCGTCAGGCCGCTGGACCCGCAGCGCATAGGAGTAGTGGATGCGGCCCTTGTTCTTGTGCGTCTTCCGCTCGCCGTAGAGCTGCTGGATGTCCTGACGCTTCAGCCTGCGGGGCAGGGCGAACCAGGGCAGCGGGCCGTGACGGATCTGGAGGCCCGTGCCGGGCGAGGCCTCGATGAACGTCCGGTTGAGGGTCACGACGAGGAGGGGGTAGCCGAAGAGAAGGGAGAGGGCGAGGGTCACCATCAGAGCCTCCTGGGGTGTGCCATTCGTGAGGGGGATCCAGCCGAACGCCCCGGACAAGCCCGCCAAGAGGAAGCACAGAACCGGGACTGCAAGGCACCCGACTCCTGGGGAGTGCCAGCGCCAGGTCAAGCGCATGAGGTCCTCCTGGCGTTCATAGGACCAGGAGCTGCCCGGCAGCCGGTCCTTCGCCGCGCCATCTTCGGTGCGCAGCTCGGCGTCACTCCTGCGGAAGGTGACCATGCTGCCGCAGGTAGAGCAGCTGACGAACTGCCGCTCCAGATCGACGTCCCCCTCGCGGAGCGCGGCGCGGCAGACGGTGCAGTGGGAATCCATGGACGCGAGCATACGGGAGCTCGGGTACCACTCAATCATGAACCGGGGCGAACTCTTCAACCAGCTCAGCAACTCGGTGCGGTCGGGGCAGATCTCCCAGGCGGACGCGCAGAACCTGCTGTCCTCGCTGGCCACAGCAGGCGAGCTCCTCATCGGCAAGGCAATACCCGGCGGTGCCGATCGAAGACACGATCGGCGCGATTGCCGACCTGGTGAAAGCCGGCTACGTGCGATCGATCGGGCTGTCCGAGGTCGGCCCCGAGACGATCCGGCGCGCGGCGAAGGTTCATCCGATCGCCGATCTCCAGATCGAGTACTCGATCGCGAGTCGTGAATCGGCGCCGATGACGCGCGCGCCCACATGCCGCGGTTCACCGGGGCGAATCGCGAAGCGAACGCCAAGATCGTCGCCGGTCTCCAGGGCCTCGCGAAGCGTTGGGGTATCACGCCGAGTCAGCTCGCGATCGGTTGGGTGCTTGGCAAGCAGCCGCGGTTCGTGCCGACGCTCGGCATGCGCACGATGGCCGCGGCCCGGCTGATTCAAGCTTGGCCGGGCGACCAGCTATCCATCGAATGAGATGTAGTTGAAGCGGTTCCTTCGGCAATTCTTCTGCACGACGTAACAGCCTCTAAACTGCGTTGCGAACTGCTCTAGCTTCTGATGGCCGGTGGGCCGAAGACTTCTCATGGTGAGGCGCCCTCCGACGACTTCGCTCCGAAGTTCCAGCAGCTTGCCGCCTGTCCATTTCCCAGGCTTCTCGACAACGAACACGAGCCCCTCCTCCGACGTCTCAAGGTCTACGTCCTTCGTTTGAGGGTCGTCTGAGCGGGATGCAAGCAGCGCCGCCAACTGCTCAAGCTGGCGCACGGTGACGTATGGCGACCTGGAGAGCTGCTGCTTGACGCGGGACATTATCGGCACACCTCCCATTTGAGTCGAGACACAGAGTATTTTCTGCTCAGGTTTTCTTGAGCCCTCGGGTAGGGACCCTGACAGCAGAGGTCCCGGCTTCGAGGACCCAGACGTTTCCACTCACGTCCCCCGCGCAGATGACATCCGCACCAGCAGCTACCGCGTTAAAGGAGTAGAACCCATAGAGCGCGCGAAACGCTCGAAATGGCTGGACCTTGCTGCGGCGCGAAGGGAGAAATCGATCGCTCTGGCCGCGATCGAAATGCCGCGCTCCCCGAGGATCGTCTTCATTCCTGGCCGCTGCGCGAGTGCTGGCCAACACCCAGGAGGCGGCGCTGCTCCCAAAAGCGCTGGGCCTGCCGCGCCGCCCGAGCCGGATGTCCCGGTGTCGTCAGCGCCAGGGCCTGGGCTCGTCCGCTTCTCGATCCAGGAACTCAGGCGCCTGATGCTGAGCATCGCCTGGGCGATACAGCCGACCCTCGACTTCGTGCTGCACTGGAGCCGGTGGCGACGCCGTCATCAGGCCATCGCCAAGCTTTGTCATTACCGACGCAGAAACCCGCGTCTCAAAGTACAACTGTAGTATTAGGCGTCACCGCCTCGTTCTCCCCCGGCACCTCGATGACGGTGCCACCCGGCGCAGGACGTGTCGCGCCGGACGTGGGCCTAACGCGGACGGCTCCTTCGGCGTGCGACGAGCGCAACCGCAATGCCGAGCAAGCAGGCGATTATGCCCGTCGGCTCCATCGCGGACGTGCAGCCGCACGAGCCGCTCTCAGGCGGATCGCCCTTGCAGCCCTCATCGGTCTCTCCGTCACAATCATTGTCAGCTTCGTCGCCGCAGACCTCCGGCCCCGGCGCGCTCGCTACGGCGCTGCAGGCCGTGCTGCCCATGCCGTCGCATTGCAGCGTGCCGCTCACCTTGCACGCGCCCACGCCGGCCGTGCACGCCCCGCCAAGAGCGGAGCCATTATCAACGACACCGTCGCAGTCGTCATCCACGCCATCGCACGTCTCTTGCTCAGGCGAGCCAGGCACCCCGTTGCACGAAGCTCCGCCCGTGGCGTTGCACCCGATCGTGCCGCTCGCCTGGCAGGCGCCGACGCCGACCGTGCACGCCTGGCCGACGTTGAAGCCGTCGTTGAAGGCGCCGTCACAGTTGTTATCGACGCCGTCGCACGTCTCCGCCGACGGCATCCCGGCCACCGCGTTGCACGCTGAGGCTGACGGGAGCGAGCCGACTAGTTTAGACAGGTTGCACGGCGCGCATGGCCGACTGGAGCACGTGCCGAGCCGATGACCCTGCATCGCACGCTGGCGGTGCAGGGGCCCGGCACGCTCCCAGCCGTGCTGCGACGCCTAGGCCGCGATGGGCTCCGACACAGCCTTCGCACGCGCGACCTTCAGCGCATCGGCCCACCAGACGAGCTCGTCGAACAAGGCGTCGCGGCTCTGGGCCAGGTAGGCGTAGTCGTCCAGAGACTTCCCCTGGCGCAGGATGCCGAGCATCGGCTCCATGGCGATGTTCACCTCCTGCTTGATGGGCGCCATCTTCAGCTCGATGGCGATCCCGCGCAGGTGCTCGATCGCGCGCGCGCCGCCGACGCCGCCGTAGCCCACGAAGGCAATCGGCTTGCGGTGCCACTCGTTGTAGGCGGAGTCCAGCGCGTTCTTCAGCACTTCGGTGGGCCCGTGGTTGTATTCCGCCGCGGTGACGATGAAGCCGTCATAGGCGCCGAGCTTCTGCCGCCAGGCCTCGGCGGCTGGATGGGAATAGGCGCCGCCCGTGTAGATCACCGGCAGCGGCTCTTCGAAGAACGGCAGGTTCTGGTCACGAAGATCCAGCACGTCCAGCTCGAAGTCTTTGCGCGTCTTCGCGGCCTGGACGATCCACTTGCCGGGGGTATCGGCGAACCGCTGCGGCCGGGTGCTGCCAACGATCAGGGCTATCTTGAGCATCATCACTCCTCCAGGCGGCCGCGAGGCGCGCCAGCGCCGTGTGAAACGTCTCGAGCGTTAAGTAATGCCGAGGCATGTGCGGCCACAAGGAGGCACCTTGATGATACCTTGGCACATGGGTGAGCCTGCCTCCGACGCATGCCGCCACAAGGAGGGGAACCATGGAGTACCGCAAGCTGGGGCACAGCGGCCTGAAGGTGTCGAGCCTGTGCCTGGGGACGATGACGTTCGGCGAGCCCACCGAGGGCTCGATGATGCACGGGGTGGCGGCCGACGAGAAGACGTCCTTCGCCATCATGGATCGCGCGCTGGAGGCGGGCATCAACTTCTGGGACACGGCCAACGTCTACGGCAACGACGGGCTGACGGAGAAGGTGCTGGGCCACTGGTTCACCCAGTCCAAGCGGCGCGACGAGGTGGTGCTGGCCACCAAGTTCCGCTTCCGCATGGGCAAGGGCCCCAACGACACGGGCGCCTCGCGCTACCAGCTGCGCGCCGCGGTGGAGGGCAGCCTGCGCCGGCTGCAGACCGATCGCATCGACCTGTACCAGGTGCACATGCAGGACATCGACACGCCCGAGGAGGAGACGCTCCGGGCGCTGGAGGATCTGGTGCGCCAGGGCAAGGTGCTCTACATCGGCGCCAGCAACTACGCCGCCTACCGCCTGGTGGACAGCCTGTGGACGAGCAAGTCCCAGCACCTCTCGCGCTTCGTGGCGCTGCAGGCCCAGTACAGCCTGGTGGTCCGCGAGGTGGAGCGCGAGCACGTGCCGGTCTGTGAGCAGTTCGGCCTGGGCCTCCTGCCGTGGTCCCCCCTGGCCGGTGGCTTCCTGTCGGGCAAGTACCGCAAGGGCCAGCCGCCGCCGGACTCCTCGCGCCTGGCCCGGTGGAAGGACCGGCTGGCCGGGTTCGACACTCCCCGGAACTGGCGGACGCTGGAGGCCGTGGACGCGGTGGCCGCCGAGCTGAAGGCCTCGCCCTCCCAGGTGGCCCTGGCGTGGCTGCTGCGCAAGCGCGCCGTCACCTCCGTCATCTTCGGCGCGCGCACCGTGGAGCAGCTCGAGGACAACCTCAAGGCCGCCGCGCTGAAGCTGGAGGACGCGCAGCTGAAGCGGCTGGACGAGGCGAGCGCCCTGGAGCTGGGCTACCCCTACGACTTCATGCAGCGCATCCAAGGCCGGTGGTAGCCAGGCTACCCCTTTGGGGACGCAGCGGGACGGGCCCATGTTTCGCGCGCCCGGCGACGTGTCGACAGAGCCTGTTCGACACGTCGGAAGGGACTCCACGTCTGGCTCATCCGGTCCGTCACCCTCGGTACACTCGATGAGGTGCCGCCGCCCGTTCAAATTTTGAACTGGCATTGCCCTTGCTGTGGACCGCACGTTCCCAGCCAAGGAAAACCAGTTCATGAGCGGAAGACTCGGTCGGATGCTGTTCTCCATGGGCGCGTGCGCGCTCCTCGTCTCCTTCGGTTGCGGAGAAGCGCCGGCAGTGGAACCCGCCGAGGGGTTGAAACAGACCCGGCAGGCGCTGAGCACGGGGGCTGACGTGCTCGTCCAGTCGGTGAGCGGTCCCTCCAGTGCGCTGCCCGAGGGGCCCTTGGAGCTGCAGGTCGGCGTGTGCAACCAGGGCCCGGAGCCGACCGGCATCTTCGTGTCCGGCTTCCTGTCCCCAAGCTCGGCGATCCCCTCCCCGGACACAGAGGTCATCGAGATCAGCTCCGGCTACACGTGGCTGATGCCCGGAGAGTGCAGCTCGGGCCCGCTCCCCTCCCACGGCTATGTGCTGCCGGAGGGCGCCTGGTACCTGGGAGCCCGCGCCACCGGCGACTGGTACGAGGATCCCAATCCGAGCAACAACGCGCGCATCGGGAACCGCATTGGCATTGGCACCGCGCCGGACTTCCTTGTCCAGACGGTGAGCGGCCCGGTCAGCGTCACACCCGGGGCTCCGTTCACCGCCTCGGTGACGGTGTGCAACCCGGGCACCGTGAGCGGCGGCACGGACGTGCAGTTGGTGCTCTCGAGGGACACCACCATCACCTTCTCTCCGAGCGCCCCTGAGAGCCAGCAGGACCTGCCGCTGGCCTCGTTCGCCTCGGGGACGCTGGAGCCCGGACAGTGCGCGACGCAGCAGCTGCCCACGAGCGTGCAGCCCTCGCGTGAGGGGAACTGGTACCTGGGCGCGGTGGCCGACCCGGCCAATGCCGTGCCCGAGCTGATCGAGACCAACAACACGCGCGCCAGCAAGGCCGTGGGCATTGGCTACCGGCCCGACTTCACCGTCCAGTCCGTGAGCAGCCCGAGCAATCTCGTGCCTGGGGGCCCCTTCACCTCCTCGGTCAAGGTGTGCAACCAGGGCACCGTGAGCGGCAGCACGCAGGTTCAGCTGGTGCTCTCGGAGGACACCACCATCCGCTTCTCTCCCACGGGCGATCCCGCGCTTCAGGACCTGCCGCTGGCCTCGTTTGCCTCGGGGACGCTGGCAGCGGGGCAGTGTGCGGTGCAGCAGGTACAGGCCAGCGCGCAGCCGCCGCACGACGGGAGCTGGTACCTGGGCGCCGTGGCCGACCCGGCCAATACCACGCTCGAGTTCAGCGAGAGCAACAACACGCGAGCCAGCAAGGCCGTGGGCATCGGCTACCAGCCGGACTTCCTCATCCAGACCGTGAGCAGCCCTCCCTCCGTCCTGCCCGGAGTGCCCTTCACGGCCTCGGTCAAGGTGTGCAACCAGGGCACTGCGAGCGGCGACGCGCAGGTGCTGCTGGTGCTCTCGGAGGACACCACCATCCGCTTCTCTCCCATGGGCGATCCCGCGCTTCAGGACTGGCCGCTGACCTCCTTCGACACGGGCCCGCTGGCAGCGGGGGAGTGCACCACCCAGCAGGTGGAGACCAGCGTGGTGCCCCCGTTCGACGCGTCCAACTGGTACCTGGGCGCCCTGGCAGACCCTGACAACACCGTGCCGGAGTTCAACGAGACCAACAACACCCGCGCTTCAGGCGCTCTGAACATCGGCTACTGGCCCGACTTCATCGTCCAGTCCGTGAGCGGTCCGGTCAGCCTTGCTCCCGGGGACGCGTTCACGGTCTCGGTCAAGGTGTGCAACCAAGGCACCGTGGCTGGAGACTTCTACCTGGAGGTCTTCCTGTCCTCGGACAGGGAGATCTCGGAGCTCGACTCGCACGTCGGCACCGGGTACCCGGAATACGGGAACTGGTGGCTGGAGCCCGGCCAGTGTCTCTCGAAGCCCGTCTCTGCGACCGCCACGGTGTCAGAGGGGGCCTGGTACGTGGGAGCCCTCGTCCGCGGCTCATGGGAGTTCGTGGAGACCAACAACGCGCGAGCCGGTGGCCTCCTTCATGTCGGCTACCAGCCTGACTACGTCATCCAGTCGGTGAGCGGCCCCGAAGTCGCCGCGCCCGGCAGCTCGATCACCGCCTCGGTCAAGGTGTGCAACCAGGGCACCGTGGCCGGCGGGGACGTGCAGGTGCAGCTGGTGCTCTCGGAGGACACCCTCATCCGCTTCTCCTCCGGTACTCCTCCGGCGGAGCAGGATCTTCCGTTGGCCTCCTTCTCCGCGGGCCCCCTGGCCCCGGGGCAGTGCCAGACCCAGGAGGTGCAGGCCACCGTGCAGCCTCCCCACGAGGGCCTCTGGTACCTGGGCGCCGTAGCCGACCCTGGCAACCAGGAGTCGGAGTTCAACGAGGACAACAACACGCGCGCCGGCAAGGCCCTGGGCATCGGTCACCAGCCCGACTTCATCATCCAGGCGGTGAGCGGCCCGGCCAGCCTCGTTCCCGGGGATGTGCTCACGGCCTCGTTGACGGTGTGCAACCAGGGCACCGAGGGCAGTGGTGGCACGGAAGTGCAGCTGGTGCTCTCTGAGGACTCCACCATCCGCTTCTCTCCCAGCGGCTCGCCGGCGGAGCAGGATCTGCCGCTGGCCGCGTTCGCCTCGGGGACGCTGGCGGCCGGACAGTGCAAGACGCAGCAGGTGCAGGCCAGCGTGTCTGCTCCGCACGAGGGCGTCTGGTACCTGGGCGCCGTGGCTGATCCGAGTGGCTCCGTGCTGGAGCTGCTCGAGACCAACAACGTGCGCGCCAGCAAGCCCGTGGGTATCGGGCACCAGCCCGACCTCGTGGTGCAGGCGGTGCGTGCCCCTCTCAGTGCCTGGTATGGGACATCGGTCACGATCCCGGTCACGGTGTGCAACCAGGGGACCGCGGGAAGCGGGGACACGCAGGTGCAGCTCATCGTCTCGGAGGACACTATCCTTCACATCGATCCCAATGAGCTTCCGTGGGAGCAGGATGTGCTGTTGACCACGTTGCCCGTGGGCCCCCTGGCGGCGGGGCAGTGCACCACGCAGCAGGTGCAGATCGAGGTCAGGGCCTGGAACGAGAGCACCTGGTACTACCTGGGCGCCGTGGTAGATCCCGACAACTCCACGGGGGAGTTCCTCGAGACCAACAACACCCGTGTCAGTGCTCGCTTCTACTTCGGCTACCAGCCGGACCTCATGGTGCAGGCGGTGAGCGCTCCGGTCAGCCTCCTTCCCGGGGAGGAGTTCACGGCCTCGGTCACCGTGTGCAACCAGGGCAGTGGGGTCGTCCCCGGCTCGTATCTGGAGCTGGTGCTCTCCGAAGACACCCTCATCCACTCCTCGCTCAGCGGCGCTCCTGCGGAGCAGGATCTGTCTCTGGCCGTCGTCGAGGTGTGGTGGCTGGCGCCGGGGCAGTGCACCACCCAGCAGGTGCAGACGAGCGTGCAGCCTCCGCACGAGGGCGCCTGGTACCTGGGCGCCGTGGCGGATGCGTTCAACTCCGAGGCGGAGTTCAACGAGGACAACAACACCCGCGCCAGCAAGCCGGTGGGCATCGGCTACCAGCCCGACTACATCATCCGGGCGGTGAGCGGTCCGGCCAGCGTCTCGCCCGGGGCCCCGTTCACGGCCTCGGTGACGGTGTGCAACCAGGGCGCCGCGAGCGCCAGCAGCGCCCAGGTTCAGCTGGTGCTCTCCGAGGACTCCACCATTCACTTCTCCCCCAACGGCTCGCCGGAGGAGCAGGATCTGCCGTTGGCCTCCTTCTCCGCGGGTCCGCTGGCAGTGGGGCAGTGCACCACGCAGCAGGTGCACGCGAGCGTGCAGCCTTCGCATGAGGGCACCTGGTACCTGGGCGCCGTAGCCGACCCGGCCAACGACGTGCCCGAGTTGCTCGAGAGCAACAACGCGCTGGCCAGCAAGCCCTTTGGGCTCGGCCATCAGCCAGACTTTGTCATCCAGGCGGTGAGCGGCCCGGTCAGCGTCCTCCCCGGGGCGCCGTTCACGGCCTCGGTGACGGTGTGCAACCAGGGCACCGAGGGCAGTGGTGGCACGGAGGTGCAGCTGGTGCTCTCCGAGGACTCCACCCTCCGTCTCCCCACCACGGGCTCTCCCGCGGAGCAGGATCTGTTGCTGGTCTCCTTTGCCTCGGGTCCGCTGGCAGCGGGGCAGTGTGCCACGCAGCAGGTGGAGACCCAGGTGCAGCCTTCGCATGAGGGCGCCTGGTATCTGGGCGCCGTGGCGGACCCGGCCAACGCCGTGCCGGAGCTGCTCGAGACCAACAACACCCGCACCAGCAAGCCGGTGGGCATTGGCCAGCGCGCCGACATCGTCATCCAGGCGGTGAGCGGTCCTCTCAACACCCAGGCGTATCAATCGTTCTTGGCGGAGGTCACGGTGTGCAACCAGGGCACCGCCGCGGGGTGGGCGGATGGGCATCTGCTGCTTTCGCGGGACACGCACTTCGACAACTCCTCGGAGCTTCCGCAGCACGAGCAGGACTTCACGCTGGGCACCTTCTGGGCGGGGCTCCTGGAGCCGGGGCAGTGCGCGACGTTGCCTGTGGAAGCCTGGGCGGGGACCGGGGAAGAGAGGAGCTGGTATCTAGGCGCGGTGGCCGATCCCTCCAACTATGTGGAGGAGCTCAACGAGACCAACAACACGCGCTCAGGCGGCCTCATCGGTATCGGCTACAGGGCTGACTACATCGTCAAGGCGGTGAACGCCCCGGTCAGTGTCGTTCCCGGCGAGCAGTTCATGGCCTCCGTCACGGTGTGCAATCAGGGCAACGCGTGGGGCGGGGGGACCGATGTGCAGCTCGTGCTCTCGGGGGATGCCACCATCCAGTTCGCCTCGGGCAGTACCTCCGCTGCGCAGGATCTGCCGCTGAACTCTTTCTTTTTGGGGGTCCTGGAGGAGGGGCAGTGCAGGACGCAGCAGGTGCAGGCCAGCGCGCAGCCGCCGCACGAGGGCACCTGGTACCTGGGCGCCGTGGTCGACCCGGGCAACGCCGAGCACGAGCTCAACGAGGACAACAACACGCGCGCCAGCGAGCCGCTCGGCTTCGGTCATCGGCCGGACTTCGTCATTCAGGCGGTGAGCGGCCCGGCGAACGCGAGGCTCGGAGCGCCTCTCACGGCCTCGGTGACCGTATGCAACCAGGGCACCGTGAGCGGTGGTGCGGACGTGCAGCTGGTGCTCTCCGAGGACTCCACCATCCGTTACGCCCCCAGTGCCCCTTGGGAGGAGCAGGATCTACCGCTGGTCTCCTTCGCCTCGGAGACGCTGGCGCCGGGACAGTGCGCGGCGCAGCAGGTGCAGACGAACGCCCAGCCTCCGCACGAGGGCCTCTGGTACCTGGGCGCCGTGGCGGACCCGGGCAACGCCGTGCCGGAGTTCTTCGAGGACAACAACACGCGCGCCAGCACAGCCCTGGCCATCGGTGACCAGCCGGACTTCGTCATCCAGTCCGTGAGCATCCCGCCCAGCGTCCTTCCGGGTGCGCCTTTCGCGGCCTCGGTGACGGTGTGCAACGAGGGCACCGTGAGCAGTGGCACGGACGTGCAGCTGGTGCTCTCGGAGGATGCCACCGTCGTCTCCTCCTCCACGGGCGCTCCGGAGGAGCAGGATCTGCTGTTGAGCTCCTTCGCCTCGGGGACGCTGGCGGCGGGCCAGTGCAGGACACAGCAGGTGCAGCTCAGCGTGCAGCCCCCTCATGAGGGCGCCTGGTACCTGGGCGCCGTGGCCGACCTGGCAAACACCGTGCCGGAGTTCCTCGAGCTCAACAACGGGGGCGTCAGCAAGCCTCTGGGCATCGGGGTTCGCCCTGACTTCATCGTTCAGGCGGTGAGTGGTCCGGCCAGCGCTGAGGGCTACTCTTCGTTCATCATGAAGGTCACGGTGTGCAACCAGGGCACCCTCGCAGGGAGCACGGGTGGGCACCTGGTGCTGTCGCGGGACTCGACTGTCGAGAGCTCGCCCGTTCCTCCTCCGGGGCAGGGGGACGTCCTGATCGGCTACCTCTCCACGGTGGCTCTGGAGCCGGGGCAGTGCGTGACGCAGGAGGCGCAGACCGGGACGCCGGGTGTCGATGGGGACTGGTACCTGGGGGCGGTGGTGGATGCCGACAACACCGAGCCAGAGCTCAACGAGACCAACAATGGCCGCGCTGGCCGCATCATCAGCCTTGGCTACAAGCCCGACTACATCATCCAAGCCGTCAGCGGCCCCACCCGGGTCGTTCCCGGCGAGCCGTTCACGGCCTCGGTGACGGTGTGCAACCAGGGCACCCGGGATGGCTGGGACACGCAGGTGGTGCTGGTGCTCTCGGAGGATGCCTCGATCCACTTCTCTCCCAACGCGCTCCCGGCGGGCCAGGATCTCCTCCTGGGCTCGTTCTCTCCGGGGCTCCTGGGGGCAGGGCAGTGCCAGACGCAGCAGGTGGAGACCCACGTGCAGCCTCCGCATGAGGGCACCTGGTACCTGGGCGCCGTGGCCGACCCGGCCGACGACACCTTCGAGCTCAACGAGGCCAACAACTCGCGGGCCAGCCACCCGGTGGGCGTTGGCCACCGGCCGGACTTCCTCCTCCAAGCGGTGAGCGGTCCTGCCAGCATCTCGCCCGGGGTGCCCTTCGCAGCCTCGGTGAAGGTGTGCAACCAGGGGACCGTGGGCGGTGACGCGCAGGTACAGCTGGTGCTCTCCGAGGACGCCACGATCTCCTTCACCCCCAACGGCTCGCCGGAGGAGCAGGACCTTCCGCTGACTTCGTTCGCCTCGGGGCTGCTCGAGCCAGGGCAGTGCACGACGCAGCAGGTGCAGGCCAGCGTGCAACCTCCGCACGAGGGGGCCTGGTACCTGGGGGCTGTGGCGGACCCGGCCAACGCCGTGCCCGAGCTGATCGAGACCAACAACACGCGCGCCAGCAAGCTCCTCGGCCTCGGCTCTCAGCCGGACTTCGTCATCCAGGAGGTGAGTGGCCCGCCCAGCGTCCTGCCGGGGCAGCCGCTCATGGCGACGGTCAAGGTGTGCAACCAGGGCACCATGAGCAGTGGCACGGACGTGCAGCTGGTGCTCTCCCAGAACACCACCATTCACTA
>NZ_DASPHO010000345.1:0-15932 GCF_035629615.1 Hyalangium sp.
CGTGTCTCCCAGCGCAGCGATGGCCCCAGTCACTCCGAGCAGCGTCAGCGCCACCACCGCGGCGCCCACCAAGGCCCCCGCCAGTCCCTGCCCGCGCAGCACCATCCGTGAGCGCCCCGCCGCGAACCACATGGTCAGCGCCTGCGCACCCACGAGCAGGAAGGTGTTGAGGAGGTGGGCCGCCATCCAGAAGGCCCGGCCCATGGACTGGTCGTGCGCCACGTACTGGAAGAGCACCAACCCCGCGCCAATGGCTGCCTCCGTCAGCATGAAGACGAGCTGCAGGACCGCGGCACGCCGCACCGGGTGCCTCTTCGCGTGCGCCCGCAGGCCCCAGACACACAGCACCACTGCCAGCACCAAGGCCAGCCCGCTCGTCAGCCGGTGCGTGTACTCGACGAGCGTGGCCACGGTGGGCGCGCGCGGGATGACGTCGCCGTTGCACTTCGGCCAGTGGTCACCGCACCCGGCCCCCGAGCCCGTGGCGCGCACGAAGGCGCCCCAGAGGACCACGGCCAGCGTGTAGGCGAGCACGGCAGCGCTGAAGACCTGGAAGCGGCGAGAGGAGGCGGGGGAGCTCATTCGGTGGGGCGATCCCGGCGGGCGGACGCTCCTCCCTAACCCAGTTCGGCCTCGAGCGCCTCCTCCCCGGGCCTTCTGCCTTCACGCCTGCCACCTCCTTCCATCAGCAGGGGTGCTCGATGCCGACAGCCCCTGTCCACGAGCGCGGACGGTGACCGTCCACCAGGCGAGACAGTGATGCCGGGAAGGCCGTCAGCCGCAGTCCATGCCCGGGGCGCTCACCCATGAATCTCCTGGGGACATGGGGGCTTACGCACCTCTAGTAGCTCCTGCAGTGCCCTGGCACGCCAAGTGCTCTATCCCCTCGCAACACCGGGATGACAACCGGTGTCTCGGGATTCCGGTCAACAATCTCGAGGCGACCCTGGGCCGAGAGGGGCTCCCCCTGCTCTTGGCTCAGGGTCGCACTCTTTCAACATGCAACATGGATTTCTCCTGGCGCGTCGCGGATGGGGGATGCCTCAGGCGGTCGGTTGTTGGCTTCCCCGGAGGGGAGGCGGCGAAGCTTCTTCCCCTCGGACAGGAAGAAGTGGTTAGCCTCTTCCCGTGCCCCCTGCTTCTCCCAAGCCACCCACTTCTCTACCCTCGAGCGAGGATCGGCTGCGCCGGCTGCAGGACGCGCTGGCCGAGGGCGAGGAGCGTCGGGCGCAAGAGATGGAGGCGTGGGTGCGGGAGATGGGCCGCCTGCCCAACAGGGCTGAGCGCCGCGAGCTGGAGAAGCGCTGGCGCAGGCAGGCCAAGAAAGAGCTGAAGCGCGCGGAGCGGCAGGCCCGGCGTGCCGAGCAGAGGGCGCGTGAGGAAGCCTCGCGCAACCCAGTGCTCGGGGTGATGTTCGCGCTGGGCGCGCTGGTGGCGTTGGCGATTGCCCTGCGCTCCCGCAACATGTGGTGGCTGATCTTCATCGCCATCTTCGTCTTCGGGTACCAGGCGGCCCACCACCTGATGCCACGCAAGCCCATGGCAAAGCCGCTGCCCCTCGAGGGCGAGGCGGCGCTGCTCCCGCCGTCCGAGCGAGCACCCGAGGTGGCAGACCCGCGCATGGCCCGGGTGGATGCGCTCTGCGACAAGCTGCGGGCGGCGCTGCGCGAGGGGCATCCGGTGTTGCGTGAGGTGGTCCACGCCCCCGACCAGACGGTGGAGGCGCTGCGGAGGAGCTGCCACGAGCTGGCCCGGCGTGAGCGCGAGCTGCGCGCGCTGACCTCCCCCGAGGACGAGCGTCGGCTGACGGACGAGCACGCGGCCCTGGCCGCCCGGGTGGAGGCGGAGAAGGACGCGGTGGCGAGGGAGCGCCTCGCCTCGGCGCTCGCGGTCCTGGAGGAGCAGCAGCGCCAGCGGGCGGAGCTGGCCACGGCGGCTGCGCGCCTGGAGGCGGAGCACACGCGGCTGTACTACACGCTGGAGAATCTCTACACCCAGGTGCTGCGAGTGCGCACGGCGGACGCGGCCTCCGAGGACGTGGCGGGCGCGGGGCTGCGCCACAGCGTGGAGCAGATCGGCGCGGAGATGGAGGCGGTGACGGAGGCGCTGGAGGAGGTCCACCGCGCTCCCAGCACGCGCGTGCCTACTCGTTAGCCGAGGCCTGGGTGGGCGCCGCCACGGTGCCGGCGGAGATGCGCACCGTCTTCGCGTTGAGGAACTCGCGGAAGCCGTGCAGCGCCAGCTCGCGGCCGTGCCCCGAGTGCTTCACTCCACCAAAGGGCAGCCGCGGGTCCGAGGCTACCATCTGGTTGACGAACACCATGCCTGTCTCGATGCCGTCGATGAACCGCTGCGTCTCCGCCTCGTCGTGGGTCCAGACGCTCGCGCCCAGGCCGTAGGGCGTGTCGTTGGCGAGCGCGATGGCGTGCTCCACGTCCTTCGCCTTGAAGAGCACGGCCACCGGACCGAATAGCTCCTCGCCCGCGGCAGGCGAGCCCGGTGCTGGCTCCGCGAGCACCGTGGGCGGGTAGTAGCTCCCCGGGCCCGTGGGCAGCGTGCCGCCCACCAGCAGCCTCGTCCCCGCCGCCACGCTCTTCTCCACCTGCGCGTGCAGCCCCTGGCGGATGCCCTCCGTGGCCAGCGGACCCACCTCCGTCTTTGGATCCATCGGATCGCCCATCACCGCCCGGCGCATCCGCTCCACGAAGCGGCGCTCGAACTCGGGGTAGATGGACTCATGGACGATGAAGCGCTTGGCCGCGATGCACGACTGGCCGTTGTTGATGAGGCGGGCCTTCACCGCCGTCTCCACCGCGAGCTCCAGCTTCGCGGAAGGCATGATGATGAATGGATCGCTGCCGCCCAGCTCCAGCACCACCTTCTTCAAGGCCCGGCCCGCCTGGCTGCCCACCGCGCGCCCCGCGCCCTCGCTGCCGGTGAGGGTGGCGGCCTTCACGCGCGGGTCGTCAATGACGCGGGGGATGTCTCCGGACTCGATGAGCAGCGTCTGGAAGGCGCCCTTGGGGAAGCCCGCGCGCAGGAACAGCTCCTCGAGCGCCAGCGCGCACTGCGGCACGTTGTGCGCGTGCTTCAGCAGCCCCACGTTCCCGGCCATCAGCGCCGGAGCGGCGAAGCGGATGACCTGCCAGAAGGGGAAGTTCCACGGCATGATGGCCAGCACCGGCCCCAGTGGCTGGTAGTGGACGTAGCTGCGGTCGCCACCGGTGTCGATCGGCTCGTCACGCAGGTACGCCTCGCCGTGCTCTACGTAGTAGCGGCAGGCCGTGGCGCACTTCTGCGATTCGGCCTTGGCGGCCTCGAAGGGCTTGCCCATCTCCTGCGTCATGACTCGCCCGAAGTGGTCGGCCTCTGTCTCCAGCAGCTCGGCGGCACGAGCCAGCCAGCGCTTCCGGTCCGCCAGGGGCGTGTGGCGGTAGGTGCGGAATGTCTCGTCGGCGAGCCGCAGCCGCGCCTCGAGCTCCTCGGCGGTGTGAGCTGCGAAGGTACGGATCGTCCTGCCAGTCGTCGGATCGATGGTCGCGATGGCCACGTGGGGTTCCTCCTGAGCGCAGTGATAGCAGTCTGGTGGCAGAGGACAACGGCGCAGGCAGAGCGGCGTTCAGGGGAACACGCCTGTCGATGAGGACTCGACTTCTGTGCACTTCCATGCGGCGGCGAGAGATCGAGCGTCGCCACCCGGTGGGAGTGCATAGGGTGAAGGCCATGGTCCGTCGTCTCAGGGAAGCGGCCTCCGCGCTGATGGGGGTGGATGGAGTCCGGCTGCTCGGGCTGCTGCTGGCGCTCGTGTGTTGCTGCTTGGGCTTCATGGTCCTGTCGAGCGAGATCGTGGAGCAGGAGACGCAGAGCTTCGATGAGACCGTGGTGCTGGCGCTGCGCCGGTCAGACAACCCCGCAGTCCCCATTGGCCCCCCCTGGCTGCGCAAAGCGGCGCTGGACGTGACGGCGCTGGGAGGCGTGACGGTGCTGACACTCGTCATGGTGGCGGTGTGCGGCTTCCTGGCGCTGGTGCGGCGCTTTCGCTCGCTGCTGCTGGTGCTCGGATCCACGGTGGGTGGCGCACTGTTGAACTCTGCCCTCAAGGCGCTCTTTGCACGGCCTCGGCCCACCGTGGTGCCCCACCTCGCAGAGGTAGACGCACCGAGCTTTCCCAGCGGCCACGCGATGCTCTCGGCCATCGTCTACCTCACGCTGGGTGCGATGCTGGCGCAGCTCATCGAGCGCCGGTGGCTCAAGGCCTACGTGCTCGGGGTGGCGCTGATGCTGACTTTCCTCGTGGGGCTGACGCGGGTGTTCCTGGGGGTGCATTACCTCACGGATGTGCTGGGCGGGTGGATGGCAGGTCTGGCCTGGGCGCTCTTCACTACGCTGCTGGCCCGCGCGCTCAAGCGGCGCAGCCCCGCACTGCGGGAAGAGGTGCGCACGGGCGCGGACATGTCCCATGGCAGCGCTCCTCTCGGCGAGGAACGAGGCTGAGATCCTCGAGAAAGGCTCCCTGAGGACTGGGCCCTCGGGAGTCAGCTCTGGGAAACAAGCCCTGCGAGGACCTGGCCACACCGGGGTCTCCGAGGATGGCAGTCTGGCCATGGCCCGAGGGGCTGTGGTGGAGCGGTTGCGCAATGTCGAGGAGGGGGTGCAGCAGGGCTGGATGTTCGCGAGGCGCCCCATCGGGAGTGGCTCCCTCACGGTACGGCAGCGGGTGGAGGGGCTGCCCTTCGTCGGCGAGACGGCCTTGGGGCTTCACTTCGAGGACCCGCGGGGCCGCCTGGGCGTGCGCTACGGCGCAGCGGAGTGGACCGACGCGAGCGGCGGGTAAGCACCGCGGGCCAGGTGCACGACCGGGTGGGCCTGAAGGGCCGACGGCGCGTCAGCCAAACCTGTCTAACAAGTATACAGGTTCAGTCAGAGCGCGCCGCCGGTGGGCCCTCGAGACGGCTGTGGGCAGCTGGGCTGTGGGCCGTGGGCGAGCGGGACGGCCGGCGCGGGAGGACCCGTCAGCCGACGGGAGGACCCGCGCCGAGACGAGGGGCCCGCGACCTGCGTTTCCGCTCTATCGCGCAACCTGATCCGAGGTCACAGCCTCCCGTGCTCCCAGGCGTGTGACACGCCACGAGAGGAACAGGGCTCCCACCATGAGTGTCCCGGCGAGCAGGTATGGGGCGCCGGGCAGGTGGGGAAGGCTGTCTCCGCGGAGGGCGGCAGCGAGGATCTGCGTGAACAACACCGGCCCTATCATCCCAGTGATGCCGCGCAGACTGCTCATCGCTCCTTGGAGCTGACCCTGCTCGGAAGGGTTCACCCGGCGAGTCATCAAGGCTTGGATGGAAGGTCCGGCCAGTCCCATCAGCCCGCCCAACGGGATGCCGATCAGGAAGAGCAGGCCCGTGGGGGCCAGGCCGTAGCACAGGAACGAGAGGGCCCCGAATGCCAGCCCGGTGAGCATTGCGCGCCGCTCGCCGAGCCGGGCCACGGCTGGGCCCATGAGAGCCCCCGAGACGATCGTAGAGGTCACCCCGACTGCCGCGAGCGCGAGGCCGACCGTGCGCTCGCTCCAGGCGTAGCGGTAGTCCGTGTAGAGCACGAAGATGCTCGAGAGGGACTCGTGTGCCAGATAGTACAGGAAGGTCGCTGCGGCCAGGCCGGTCAGCTCTCCATGCGAGCGCAGGAGCTTCAGCGAGCCCAGCGGATTGGCTCGCCGCCATTGGAAGGCCGAGCGGCGCTCCGGCGGCAGTGACTCTGGCAGGACGAAGAAGCCATAGGCCGCGTTCAGGAGGCTGAGCACCGCGGCGGCCCAGAACGGCAGCCTCAGGCTGATATCCCCGAGCACCCCGCCGACCGCTGGGCCCACGATGAATCCCAAGCCGAAGGCCGCGCCCAGCATGCCGAAGCGCGCGGCACGCTTCTCCACCGGCGTCACATCGGAGATGTAGGCGCCCGCGGTGGAGAAGCTCGCGGCGGTGATCCCGGAGATAAGCCGGCCGATGAAGAGCCACTCCAGCGAGGGAGCCAGCGCCATCAGCACGTAGTCGAGCCCCAGGCCGAAGTTCGACAGCAGGATCACCAGCCGCCGACCGTAGCGGTCCGACAGCGAGCCGAGCACCGGCGAGAACACGAACTGCATGGCCGCCCAGGTGAAGCCGAACAGGCCGGTGACGGAGGCCGCGCTGGCAATATCACCGTCCTTGAACGTGATGATGAGCTTCGGCAGCACGGGAGCCATGACGCCCAGCGCCAGCATGTCGAGCATGACGGTGACGAAGATGAAGGCAAAGGCGGCGCGGCCAGGCGTTCGGGAGTCTTGGGCGGTCATGACGCGGGAGCTCGGAGCCGCTGCACACCACAGAACCCGTCAAGCTGGGAGGAAAAACATCCGCTTCCCTCCCGGCGGGTGGACCCCGCGAAGCGCCGAGTGGCATGCTCCGCGTCCCTGCCCTTGGAGCCTCGTCGATGCGCGCTGCTTGGAAATGGATGGTCGCTGGACTGCTGCTCACGCCGATCGTTGCCCTGGCGGATGTGGCCCCTCCCGAGGAGGCAGAGGAGCCCGTTGAGCAGGAGGCGGACGCGCCGTCCGAGCTCCCTCCTGGCGTGAAGCCCGGCCCGGCCAAGGTCGAGCTCGGCCATGAGCTGTCGCTCGACGTGCCCGAGGAGCATGTCTACCTGGACAAGTCCATCGCCGCGAAGGTCCTGGAGCAGAACGGCTCCTTTCACCACGACAACCTGCTCGGCCTCGTGGTGAGCAAGGAGGAGAAGGCGCCGTGGTTCGTCGTCATCCGCTATGAGGACGAGGGCTTCATCAAGGATGAGGAGGAGCTCGACGGGAACGAGATCCTGGACGCCATCAAGGAAGGCCAGGAGGCGGCCAATGAGGAGCGCGTGCAGCGCGGCTTCAAGGCGCTGCGGATCGGCGACTGGACGGAGGCGCCGCACTACGACCGGACGAAGCACCACCTCATCTGGGCGCTCAACGCGTCCACGGACGAAGGCACCTCGGTCAACTACAACACCCGCGTGCTCGGGCGCCGAGGCTACGTGTCCCTGAACCTGGTGGTGGACCCGGAGCACCTGGAGCCGAGCAAGCCCCATGTGGTGAAGCTGCTGCAGAGCACCACGTTCAACCAGGGTGCGCGGTACGCGGACTTCCAGGAGGGCACCGACAAGGTCGCCGAGTATGGCCTCGCCGGCATCGTGCTGGGCGGCGCGGGCCTGGGAGCGGCCAAGATTGCCAAGGTCGGCCTGCTCGCCAAGGGAGGGAAGCTGATCCTCGGCTTCCTGATCGCGGGCAAGAAGGTCCTCGCCGTGGTGGTGATAGGGCTGGTGCTGCTCCTGAAGAAGCTCTTGGGCAGCAAGAACTCCGAGAACCCCTGAGTGCTCCTGAGGGCCGCCGGCGGATGAGAGGCTGGCTGGAGGAATGGTGGGCGCGGCTGCGCCCCGACCGGGCCCGGGTTCCCGTCTTCTACGACGAGACCTATCGGCTGCCGTTCGCCGGCCTCGAGCTCTCCACCGGCATTGAGCCGCGCCGGGTGGACTTCACCACCTGGTACCTGCTCGAGACAGGCGTGGTGAGGCCCTCGGACATCCACCGCCCGAGGCCTGCCTCGTACGAGCAGCTCGCTCGGGTCCATGGCGCGGCCTACCTGGAGTCCCTGGGACGCCCGGAGACGCTGGCTCGCATCTTCGCGGTGGATCCCTCCGATGTGGCGGTGGACACGCTGCTGGACACGCTGCGCCGGGTCTGCGGCGGCACGTTGGAGGCTGCCCGGATGGCGCTGAGGCAGGGGCGCCCCGTCGCCAATCTGGCGGGCGGGTTCCACCATGCCGCGCCAGACCACGGCGGTGGCTTCTGCGCCGTCAATGACATGGCTGTGGCGCTCGCGGACGTGCGCGCGGAAGGCTTCCAAGGAAAGACGGTGGTGCTGGACCTGGAC
This sequence comes from Hyalangium sp., assembly GCF_035629615.1. Taxonomy (GTDB): domain Bacteria; phylum Myxococcota; class Myxococcia; order Myxococcales; family Myxococcaceae; genus Hyalangium. Next base: position 7,944 of record NZ_DASPHO010000345.1, read on the forward strand.
GCGCACCCGCCGGATGGCACCGCCGCGTGCTTCGCCGGCGATCCCAAGGTGTGGATCGGATCCATCTCCGGGAGCGACTGGGGGAGCGTCTCCGGCGCGGACGAGGTGCTGTTGCCTGACAACGCGGGGGATGCGGAGTACCTCGCTGCGCTGGAGGCCTTGCTGGGCCGCATGCCTCAGGCGGAGCTGGCCTTCGTCATCGCCGGTGGGGACGTGCTGGGCGCGGATCGCTTTGGCCGCCTGGGCCTCTCACTGGACGGGGCGCGGAGGCGGGATCGGCTCGTGGCGCGGGCGCTCCGAGGCCTCCCGGCCGTGTGGCTGCCGGGAGGGGGCTACCACCCGGAGGCCTGGAAGGTGTTCGCCGGCTCGATCCTGATCCTCGGCGGGCGTGGGCACCAGCCCATCCGGGCGCGCTTTGATCCGCTCAGCGCCCGGTTCCAGCGCATCTCCCGGCTGTTGTCGCGAGAGCCGCTGTCGGACTGGGAGCCCATCACCCAGGAGGACCTCGAAGGGGCCATGGGCCACGTGGCTCCGAGCGATCAGCGGGTGCTGGGCTACTACACCGCGCAGTCGCTCGAGTACGCGCTGTTCCGCTACGGACTGCTGCCGCACCTGGAGCGGCTGGGCTACCGCGGGCTGCGCGTGGAGGTGGGTACGACGGGGGCGGGCGATCGCATCCAGCTGCTGGGACACGCAGGAGGGCAGGAGCACGTGCTGGTGGACTGTGTCCTGGAGCGCAAGCGCCTGGGAGAAGAAGCGCTGCTCTTCGTCAACTGGCTCACGCTGCGTCACCCGCTCGCACGCTTCAGCGACCTGAGGCCCCAGCTCCCGGGCCAGGAGGTGCCAGGCTTGGGGCTGTCGCGCGAGGCCGCGGAGATGTTCATGCTCATGGCGGATCGGCTGAGGCTTGCCGGAGTGGCGTTCCGGCCCATGTGGTACCACCTGGCCGTGGTGGCGCGCTCCCGCTTCCGCTTCGTGGATCCGGCCCGCCAGGGACGCTTCGAGGCGCTCATGAGGGATCTGGCGCACGTGCCGCTGCTGGAGGTGACCCACCTGGTGGCGAAGGGGCACGTGCGGCTCAATGGCCAGCCCTATGTCTGGGAGGCGGATGACATGGTGTCGCGCCGGGCCCCTGTGAGCGATGACGCGGAGGCCCTCTCCCTGGAGCGCGAGCGCTGCCGCTACACCGTGGAGTGAGGAGGGGATGGACAGGCGAACCGCGAGGGTGAGCCACGTCTTCACCGCTCAGGTGCAGGAGCCGCTGGCGTTACACGTGCGGTTGCACTTCACGCACGCCGCGCCGCCCTGTCCGCACTCGTCCTTCGTGTTGCCGGGCTCACAGGTGTTGCCGCTGCAGCAGCCGGTGCACGAGCCCGGCGTGCACTCGCACCGGCCCGACACGCACTGCTGGCCGAACCCGCAAGGCCCACCACCGCCACACCTGCATGAGCCGTTCGAGCACCGGTCCGCGGTGCGGGGATCGCACGCGGGGCCACGCCCGCAGGCGCAGAAACCCTCGGAGGAACAGGTGCTCGCCGTCTGCGGATCACACTGCTTACAGGCGATGCCACCCGTGCCACAGGTATTGAAGGTGGGAGCAGTGCAGACGCCGTCCATGCAGCAGCCATCTGGGCAGTCGGCGCAGAACGAGCCATCGTCAGGCCCAGCGGGCTCCAGCCGCACGGTGACATCCACCTCGCTGCCCTCTTGGATCTGCACCTGGCCGGTGCCGAGCGCCACCCGCGTGCCCTCTCGCATTCCCGCCACCTGCAGCACCGCCTCCGAGCCGTCCGGAGCGGACGGCAGCAAGATGCGGAAGGTCTCCCCATTGGCGAGCAGCCGCTCGGGTTGCGCCGGCAGGAGCTGGGGGCCAATGCCGCTGTCCGCCACCGTCCCCGACACGAGCAGCTGATCCATGAGCAGAGACGGCGGGAAATCGATGGTGACGTAGAGCGCCGTTCCAACGGATTCCCGGCACGCACCCGACAGCGTGGCCAACCCCAGCAGCCAGAGCCCGCAGAGATACCGGCCCCACCCTCTCACCGTGCTCGCGGTGTGTCTTCTGCTCACCATGGAATTTTCAGCTTAGCGGGGTCCCGCGGGTGGCTGACAGGGAAGCCGGTGGAGGGAAGCGCCCTCGTTGAGAAGGAGACGCTTACCCAGGGTGCGGTGGGCGGCAGCCGACAATGGCGTGGCTACAGGAGCGTGCAGTCCTGGGGCACGCCCACGGGCGCGGCGGGCATCACGCGGGAGGGCCGCATCCGGCGCAGGTACTCGCGGAGCTGGGCGGAGGGGTTGATGAACTGGAGCCCTACGCCGGGCGACATGCCCCACGTGCGGGCCTGCGCCGAGTCCACGTGCCGCACCACCTCGGCCATGCACTCCACCGGCACTCCCTCCAGCAGCAGCGAGAACTCGAGCCGGCTGAAGAGCTGCGGGAAGGGCTCCGAGCAGCACATGAAGAGGCCGCCGCGGCTCAGCTCCGTGCACTGCACCTCCACCGCGCCCGCACCGCTGCGGCGGCGCACGCGGGCCGTCCAGCTCTGAGGCAGCGGCGACTCCGCTCGTGGCAGGTGCGCCTGGGGAATGCGCAGGGACACAGTGGGGGAGGGCACCGGCGTGCTGGCACGCAGGGGCCCAGGCACGGGGGTGAGCCGGCCCCGCGCAGAGTCGCTCGTGGAGGACTCCAGGGCCCGCTTGAAGTCGATCGCACGCGCGAAGCGCTCCGCCGGCCGGCGTGCCAGCGCGTTCAGGATCGCCTCCGAGAGCGCCACGGGGATGCGCGGGTTGAGCAGGTGCGGTGCCATGGGCATGGGCGCCGTCGGAGACAGGACGATCTCGGCGACCTGGCCGCGCGGATAGGGCAGCCGCCCCGTGGCCATGAGGTAGGCCGTTACCCCCAGCGCATAGATGTCCGCGCGCCCGTCCACCTGCTGCCCCGTCCACTGCTCGGGGGCCATGTACGCGGGCGTGCCCAGCACCATGCCCACCGCCGTGAGCTGCGGGTGCGTGAGCGGGCCGCGCGCCTTGGCCACGCCGAAGTCCAGCACCTTCAGCGAGGGGCGGTGAGCGCCCTCGCGCCGAACCACGAAGAGGTTGTCCGGCTTCAGATCCCGGTGCACCACGCCGGCGTTGTGCGCGGCCTCGAGCGCCTCACACGCCTGCGCCAGCAGGTGCGTGAGCAGGCCTGGCTCCAGGGGCCGAGGCAGCTGCGACAGTGGCTCGCCCTCCAGGTACTCCATGACGATGTAGTGGAGGCCACCTGGGGCCTCGTTGATGTCGAAGATGCGGACGATGTTGGGGTGCCCTACCACGTTCACCGTCTTCGCCTCGGCGTAGAAGCGCGCGCGCAGGCCCGCATCCTGACTGAGGTGCGGGTGCAGCACCTTGAGCGCCACCCTCGCGCCGATGCGCGTCTGCTCCGCCTGGTACACCGTCCCCATGCCGCCCGAGCCCAGCCGTCGCACCACGCGGTAGTACCCGAGCACCTGGCCCACCAGATCCACGGGCACTTCAGGGGCTCGCGGTGCGGGAGGCTGCGGCCGCGAGGGCCCTCCTGCGGCGGTGAGCTGGCCCGACTGGCTCCAGTGCACGTTGCCGCACAGCACGTCGTCAGTGTGGTCGGAGAGACAGAGCTCGCAGCGCATGGGTCTGAGAACCTGGAAAGGGGGTTATCCCTGATGCACTGCAAGACGTGTGCGCCGTCACCGGTTGCACGGACCGTTGCCCCTGGGAGACAGCGCACCCTCGCTCCATGACAATTCGAGGAGTTGCAGTGTCATACGAAGCACAGGCTCACCCTGGCGCCTGAGGTGCGACGTCAAATCGTTCAATGCGATCCCTCATTTTTTCCAGTTCACAATGAATTGAACCTTCTGCCGGACACTGGGTGGAAAGAGGGTCCGGCGGAAAACGCGGCGCGTCAGGACCGCTTGCGCTTGCCCTGGGGTGCCCAGGGCTCCGCGTCGATGCGCACGCCCACGTAGGAGGGGAAGCGCGGCACGCCGTCGTTGGAGAGCTCCTGGTAGCGGAAGGTGATGATGCTGCCGAGGGCGGGAGGGTTCTCGCGCTCGGCGTCAGACAGGCCGGTGCCCACCGAGAAGCGGGTGCCGTTGCGCAGCTCCACCTCGAGCGCGCCCAGCCGGCCCTTGTGCCGCCCCGCGCCGGGCTGGTGGCCGAGGACGCGGGCCTCGTCATCATGGAAGCTCTTCACCTTCAGCAGGGTGTAAGAGCGGCCCACCTCGTAGCGCGAGCCGGGCTGGCGCAGCATGAGCCCCTCGCCGCCGAGCCCCTCCACCCGCGCCAGCTCCGTGCGCAGGTGCTGGACGCCCTGGCAGGGCTCGTGGGGGAGCCACTCGGCGTAGGGCGGCGCCAGGTCCTCCACGTACTCCTGGACGTGGGCGATGCGCTCCTCGAAGGTGCGCTCCAGGCTCGGCGCGTCGAAGATGACGAAGGCCAGCTCCTTCCAGTCATCGCTCATGTCCTGCCGGCGGACGATGGACACGGTGCGCTGGAACTTCTTGCGCCCGCCAAACAGCTCTCCATCGAGCGGGTAGTCCGGCAGCTTCTCGGTGAACCAGTCCGGCGCGTAGAAGGGGTTGCCCTGGCGCGAGAGGAAGCGCTTCCCATCCCACCAGGCGCGCACGCCGTCGAGCTTCTCGCTCATCCACCAGCCAGTGAGATCCGTGTCGTTCGCCCACGAGTGGGCCAGCAGCACCGGCGGGGCCTTGCCGTCACCTGAGGCCGCGGTGGCGCGCTTGCTCGTGGCGGCCCGGTTGGTGGTGCGGTTGGCGGTGCCAGCGGCAGCCTGGGAGGCCGCGGCGCCGATGCGCGCGTCCTCGGCCTCGTCGCCGCGGATCTTGCGCAGGTGCTTGCAGGTGCGGCGCTCGATGGTGACGGACTGATTGCGCCACGCCGGGCATGAGCACGAGTACACCCCCCCTGTGTTCTTCAGGATGTACGGCTTGGCACCCGAGCCTTGGACCTCGAGCTGCCCGCCATTCGGAATATCGGACACGTGTTTGACCCCTCACAGCGCCGCGAGCTCCTCGCAGCGACGAAGGGAATCGTATCTCTCAGGTCTGATGTGGACGGAGGACTTTAGAGGATGGGTGAACGGCGGCCATCCTCGGGGGTAGCGGCGGCCGAGGAAGTGCCTCACCATGAGTGAAGGGCGATGCATACCGAGGGCATGGCGCATGGTGATCATCCTCATGGGAGTGGCCGGGGCGGGGAAGACGACGATTGGAGAGCGGCTGGCGGAGGCGCTGGGGTGGCAGTTCCTGGAGGGGGATGACTTCCATCCCCCGGCGAACGTGGCGAAGATGGCCGCGGGGATCCCGCTGACGGATGAGGATCGTGCGCCGTGGCTGGAGCGGCTGCGCGGGCTCATCACGGACACGCTGGCTCGAGGCGAGGATGCGGTGCTGGCGTCCTCGGCGCTGAAGCAGTCCTACCGGCAGCTCCTCACGGTGGATTCTTCCCAGGTGCGGTGGGTGTACCTGTCGGCGCCACCGGAGGTGCTCGCGAGCCGGCTGGCCCGGCGCGTGGGCCACTTCATGCCGCTGAGCCTGCTCGACAGCCAGCTCGAGACGCTGGAGGCCCCCGCGGAGGCGCTGCAGGTGGACGTGACGCCGAGCCCGGACGAGGTGGTCTCGAGGATTCGGGCGGGGCTGGGGGTGTAGGCTCGGGCTCGAGCGCCGGCTTACCGGAACGCAGGCCAGACGGGGAGCTCCACCGTCCAGCGCTCGCGCAACCGCGCTTCCAGGGATTGCAGCGTGCGTGCGAGGGCCGGGACCGGGTTCAGCGGCTCCATCAGGAACCGACACCGCTCGAGGTGACGCAGCAGCGCGGCGCGCTCAGTAAAGCCGGGAGCCCAGTCTCGGTCCCGCTCCAGCGCCTTGGGGGAGATCCACTGGAAGACGTTCACGGTGCGCGCGGCCGCCACCGTGGCGCGGGCGCGCAGGTAGTCTGAGTCCACCTGCGCCGCGTAGCACCCCTGGCTCAGCCCGCTCCGGTAGTAGGCGTCCGCGCGGGCGACGAGCTCCTCCGGGAGCGGCACGGTCAGCAGCCACATCAGCGCGTCGTAGAGGGCGTTGCGCATCCCCGCGTACTCGAAGTCCAGCAGGCGTGGGCCCTCGCGGGTGAAGAGCGAGTTGCCCGGCGCCATGTCTCCGTGGGTGAAGGCGAGGAACGGGCCGGGATCGGCGAGCTCGCGCGCGAGCTGCTCCAGGTCCGCCTGGAGCCCGGGATCCTCCCGTGCACCCACCATCTCCACCCATCGCCGCAGCCGCCCGGCGTTGTCCACCAGGTAGCGCGCGTTCTCGATGCGTACCCGCTCGTGGCGCGGTTCAATCGCCTGGCGCACAGAGTCGTAGTCCGACTGGGCGCCCAGCGTCCGGACGTGCAGCAGGGCGGTGAGCCGGACGATGGACATGAGCCCGCCGCTGGCGGTCCGCGCGTCGTCGTCCTGCAGCAGCTCCTCGAGGCGCTGGCCTCGGCCCAGATCCTCCATCACGAAGAGGCGCGCCTCCTCGCTCCCGGCGAGGAAGCGAGGCCCCACGTGCAGGCCGCGCTGGGTGAGGAACAGGAGCCCGGCCCATTCGTCCAGGCCGCACACCGGATCGTCCCGGAAGTGCTTGAGGACGACGCTGCTCTCCTCGCCGCCGCCGACCACACGGGCCCGGACCACGACGCTGCGAGACTCCGTGCGGAGCACCTCCGGATCGGTGAGCAGCACCGGGCGGCCCCAGGCCGCGGAGAGCGTCCGAGCCCCATCGGCGAGCAGCAGCTCGAGGTCCGGCGTGCTCAGGGAAGGCGCTCCACGGTGGCGCCCAGGCGCTCGAGCTGCTCGCGGTACCAGGCAAAGGCGCGCGCGGTCCGGTCTCCCAGCGCCTTGGCGCCCCACAGGACGGTGAGGGTGCGGCGGGTGTCCGCGTTCGTCTTGGTGCGCTGCGCGTCCTTCACCGCGTTGGCGCAGGGGCCCTCCGCGTCGAAGAGGCACAGCAGCCCCGCCAGGTCGATGGTCTGCCCGGAGGCGTTGAAGACGTACTGCGAGCCCTCGGGGGCGATGCCGAGGCGGAAGGGCGCCTGGGCGCGGTCCAGGTCCACCACGCTGATGGGCAGGCCGCTGTGGAGGGAGACGGCGTTGCACGCATCCACCGCGGTGTTGATGGAGCCCAGCGAGCCATCTCCCGCCGCGCGCACGAGGTACTCCGAGGCGGGCTTGCCGCGGCCCGTGGGCTTGTAGCCGCCGTGGCGCAGCAGGTCCCGGACGACGCCGCGCACGGAGTCGTCGCTGGTGAGCGGCGCGGAGGCCTCTGGCTTCAGGAGGGCGGTGAGCCACTCCGGAGAGGGGAGGGAGGACAGTGGCCCTGGGAAGGTAGTGGTGAAGGCCAGGGCATCGAGCAGGGGATGGGGATCGACGGTGAGCACGGACGGGAGGCTACTCGAACAGGCGGCTCGCGAGACGGGCGAGCTGCTGCGCCTTGCCCGTGTATGGAGGGAAGAAGAAGTGCGCCAGGGACGCGCGCCCTTGCCGCAGCACCGCCCGCGCGTGGCTCAGCTCCCGGAAGCCCACCTCCCCATGGTACGCGCCCAGCCCGCTCGGCCCCACGCCGCCGAAGGGCAGGCTCGGGTTGGCGAAGTGGAGGACCACGTTGTTCACCACCGTCCCGCCCGCCGAGGTCTGCCGCAGCAACTGCTCTATCTGTGCCTCGTCCTGGCTGAAGATGTACATGGCCAGCGGCTTGCCACCACCGCGGATGGTCTCCACTACGGTCTCGAGCTGCTCGTAGCGCAGCACCGGCAGGAGCGGCCCGAAGATCTCCTCCTCCATCACCGCCGCCCCGGGCGTTACGTCCGCCAGCACCGTGGGGGCGATGTAGCGGCTGGCCGCGTCCACCACGCCTCCGGCCACCAGCCGGCCCCCGCCGCTCACCGTCCGATCCAGCATCCCGCACACGCGCGAGAAGGCGGCGTCATCCACCA
>NZ_DASPHO010000346.1:0-11988 GCF_035629615.1 Hyalangium sp.
TTGACGTACGTGCATGGAGTGGCCGATGACATCGATCTTCCCCGCGCACGAGCGCGACAGGGCCTGGTTGATCGCGTCCTTCACCGGGACGAGCTCCGAGCCGTCATGATCGTTGCAGGCTGCGCACGTCTTGGAGCCCCAGCTTGGCCGGGAGATCTCCGCTGCGCCTACAAGGCGCCGAGGGCCTCGGAGGCGCCCTCGGCGAACAGGGTGGTGTCGGCCTTGGTGAGCAGGGCCGCGAGGCCCTCGCGCTTCTCCGCGCTGATGGCCACACCGCCGCGCGAGCGCAGCAGTGACTCCACGTCCTCGGTCGACATCATGTCCGCCTTGTTCCACACCATGAGGCGCGGCTTCTCCATCAGCCCCAGTGAGCCGAGGATGCCCTCCACCGCCTCCACCTGTTCGTCACGGGCCACGTCCGCCGCGTCCACCACGTGCAGCAGCAGGCTGGCGTCATACAGCTCCTCGAGCGTGGCGCGGAACGCGGCCACCAGATCCTTGGGCAGATCCCGGATGAAGCCCACCGTGTCGGTGATGATGACCTCACGCTCCCGTGGGAAGCGCAGGCGGCGGCTGGTGGGATCCAGCGTGGCGAAGAGCTTGTTCTCCGCCAGGACCTGCGCATTGGTGATGGCGTTGAGCAGCGTGGACTTGCCCGCGTTCGTGTAGCCCACGATGGAGATGACGGGCAGCTCGCGTCGGTTGCGCTGGGCCCGCCGCACGCTGCGCTCCCGCGAGATGGCGTCGATGCGCTTCTCCAGGTGGGTAATGCGCTCGCGCACCCGGCGGCGATCGATCTCAAGCTTCGTCTCACCGGGGCCGCGCCCGCCGATGCCACCCGCGAGCCGGCTGAGCGAGTCGTCGCTCTGCACCAGCCGCGGCAGCCGGTACTTCAGCTGCGCCAGCTCCACCTGCAGCTTGCCCTCCGAGCTCTGCGCACGCTGCGCGAAGATGTCGAGGATGAGCTGCGTGCGGTCCAGCACCTTCAGGCTGGTGGCCTCGGAGATGTGCCGACCCTGCGAGGGCGTCAGATCCTTGTCGAAGATGAGCAGGTCCACCATGGACTGCATGGAGCGCAGGTTCAGGTCCTCCAGCTTGCCGCGGCCGATGAGGTAGCGCGGGTCCGGGTCGCGGCGCACCTGGAGCACGCTGTCAAGCACCTCCACGCCCGCCGTGCGCGCCAGCTCCTTCAGCTCCGCCAGGCTCGCCTCGGCCCGGCCGCGGTTTCCATCCAGACACACCGCCACCAGGATGGCTCTCTCCCGCCCGCCCACCGCGCGCGCGGCCGCCTTCCGGTTGAGCTCCTCCTCCAATGCCTCCAGCGTGTCCACCAGATCCGGCTGGTCCGCGTGGACGCCGGGCAGCGTGGAGACGCGCCAGAACTCGTTCGCGCCGTTCTCCGGCACCAGGTGCGCGTAGTGCAGCACTCCGGGCAGACCCTCACGGCCCACGCCCACCGCCGCCACCAGGTCCAGGCGCAGCAGCGCGAGGTCCGTCAGGTCGTCCTTCGTCAGTGGCTCGCTCTTGAGGTGCGTGTGCACCAGCCGCAGGCCACGCAGACGCACCTGGCCCGCACGGGCCCGGCCGATGTCCGGCAGCTCAAGCTTGTGGGCATTGCCCACCACCACGTACTCGATCTCACCCTTGCGGTTGATGAGGACGCCGACCTGGCGGTTCGTCTCGCTCGACAGCTCGGTGAGGTGACGGGCGAGCTCTGGAGAGACGATCTCGTGGGGCGCCACGCGGCGGCGGTAGGTGTTGCGCAGGCGGTGCTGCTCGCTCGGCTTGAGGCCCAGGGTGTTGCCGTAGATTTCCTTCAAATCTTCTGTCTCCTCCCCCTCACTCTAAGGGCTCGCCGGTCCGGATTCACGGCTCCGGAGCCAAAAAGGGGGACAGGTGTGAACACACGCGCGGCGCGCTGGCTTCCAGCCTAATCTCCGGCCCGTGAGCACTTCGGGACGAGAGGCCGTACGCGCCGCCCGGCGCGTGGTGGTGAAGATTGGGACGAACGCGCTGACCAACGCCACCGGACGCTTCAACCGCGCCCACTTCGAGGCGCTGAGCGAGGATCTGCTCTGGGCTGCTCAAGGCCGCGAGCTGGTGGTGGTATCCAGCGGCGCCATTGCCCTGGGTGTGGAGCGGCTGGGGCTGCCCGCACGCCCCAAGGATATTCCCGGCAAGCAGGCCTGCGCAGCGGTAGGCCAGAGCCGCCTGATGCAGGCGTACGAGGATGCCTTCGGCAGGGCGGACAAGCGCGTGGCGCAGCTCCTCCTCACCCACGAGGACGTGCAGGACCGGCGGCGCTACCTCAACGTGAAGCACGTCCTGGAGAAGCTGCTCGAGGCGGGCGTGGTGCCCGTCATCAACGAGAACGACACCGTCTCCGTGGACGAGCTGAAGTTCGGCGACAACGACACCCTGGCGAGCCTGGTGACAGGCGTCGTCGAGGCCGACGTGCTCGTGGTGCTGTCCGATGTGGAGGGGCTCTTCACGGCCGACCCGCGCAAGGATCCCCAGGCGAAGCTGCTGGAGCAGGTGGACGCGGTGACGCCGGAGCTGCTCGCCCTGGCTGGCGGCAGTGGCAGCACCGTGGGCACCGGAGGCATGTCCACCAAGGTCCGCGCCGCCGCCCGCGTGGCCGAGCGCGGCATCCGCTGCGTCATCACCTCCGGGGCCGTGCCCGGCCGGCTACGAGCGGTGCTCCAGGGGCAGCCCATGGGGACACTCTTCGAGGCCGCCGAGAACCGCCGCAGCGCCCGCATGGCCTGGATCGCCCATGCCCTGCGGCCCAAGGGCCGCCTCGTCGTGGACGCGGGGGCGCGCGAGGCCATTGTCGGCAGCAAGCGCAGCCTGCTGCCCTCGGGCGTGAAGCAGGTGGAGGGAGACTTCGGCCGAGGCGATCCGGTGGACCTGGTGGACGAGCAGGGCACCATCTTCGCCCGCGGGCTCAGCGCCTATGAGGAGAGTGAGCTGCGCCGCATCGCCGGCCGCAAGAGCTCCGACATCGAGTCCATCCTCGGCTACCGGTACATTGACGAGGCCGTGCACCGTGACGATCTGGCGGTGCTCTAGGCCTCTGACGTGACAGATTGACGGGGGGCAGGGGAGCGCACGTACGCCCGCATGAATCCCAGGAGTGGGATCAGCCGTCCCAGCAGTGGGACGTCAAATGGGTCGGGGACCGCCACCGGTGGCGGTGTCGTCTGCCAGGTCCATGAGCGCCCGGAACTCGGGAGAGTCCACTCGCATCAGCAGCAGGGAGACCTCGAGCTCGCCGGGAGCCTTGCCCAGCTGCAGCTTGCGTTGCTGGCCGTGAAGCAGCGCCAGCTCCGAGTGACCGCGGAGCTCCGGCAGCGCCAGCTCCAGAGAGAGATGGTACATGTCTCCCTCGAGAATCGGCGTGAGCACCAGCTGGTAGTCCGGCTGGGTGGCGCCCGGCTTGCGGCGCTCGGCCCGGAGCGTTCGCCCCGTCTCACCCAGCAGCTTGGGCTGGGCTACCAGCCGCCCCTCGCGCCGCACCTCCAGCGCGAAGTAGAGCGGCTCGGCCTGCGCCGTGGCTGGGACGAGGGAAGTGGTGAGGCCCACCAACGCCAGCCCGACGAGCACACTTCTGAGAAGGGAGGTGCGGTTCACGGTGAGTCCTCGTCAAAGCAACCTTCGCGCCAATGCCGGCCCTGGGTGTAAGGAATAACCCAGACGCGGCCGGAGAGCGAGTCCCCCTTGCCCCACCACTGTCTGCTTGCTGGCTGTAGGCAAGTCGCCCACTTGGATTTACCTGCTTGCGTGTTCAGTCAGGTGTGGATATCCGATCCAGACCCACCTGCCTTGCACCCGCCGTCCAACCGACCGATGCCCATGCCCGCCTTGACCCCGCGTACCCGGATTCGCCATCGTCGCCGGCCTCCCGACATGGAACGCACGGAACGCCTCCTGGATCTGGTTGCCCTGCTGCTTGACGCGCGCGAGCCCATCTCGTGGGCCGAGCTGCGTGAGCACTTCCCCGCTGACTACGGAGGCATCTCGGACGATGCCGCCGAGCGCAAGTTCGAGCGCGACAAGGCGGAGCTGCTCGAGCTGGGCCTGCCGCTCACCTATATCCAGGGCGACGACGACCGGAAGGATGGGTACATCGTCGACCGCAGCGCGTACTACCTGCCCGAGGCGAACCTCACCAAGGAGGAGCTCGCCGTGCTGTATGCCGCGGGCAGCGCCGCGCTCGCCTCGGGGGCCTTCCCCGGGCGCGACGATCTGGCGCACGCGCTGCGCAAGATTGGCTTCTTCGCCGGGGACGCGCTGCCCTCGCCGCGCGTGCGCATGGAGGTGGGCTCCGCGCAGAGCGATCCCGAGCTCTCCGCCCGCCTGGAGCAGCTCTGGGAGGCCTGCGCCTCGCACAAGTGGGTGCAGATCTCCTATGGCTCGCCCAAGCGCGCCGAGGTGACGGACCGCAAGGTGGATCCGTACGGCCTGGCGCTGCGGCGCGGCGTCTGGACGGTCGTGGGCTACTGCCACCTGCGCCAGGGCCTGCGCACCTTCCATGTGCACCGCATCCGCGAGCTGAAGATGAACACCGCCCGGCCGCGCACGCCGGACTTCGAGGTGCCTGCCGGCTTCTCGCTGGACGCGTATGTGGCCTACTACCCGTGGCAGCACCGCTTCCACGAGCCCATGGAAGTCACGCTGCTGTTGCGCGGAGACGCCGCCCCGCGCGCCGCGAGCCTCTTCCCCGGCGCCACGGTCGAGCCGGCCGAGGATCGCGTCCGGGCCCGGCTGAGCGTGACGTACCTGGAGGGGCTGCTGCGCTTCTGCCTGGCGCTCGGGCCCGACTGCCGCGTGGAGTCTCCCGAGCCCGCCGTCACCCGCGTGCGTGAGATGGCCTCGCGCATCCTCGAGCGCCACGCCGCCACCGAAGAGAGGAAGGTGAGCGCATGAGCACTGTCCACGAGCGGCTTCGCCGCCTGCTGTTCCTCGTGCCCTACGTCTCCAAGCACCCCGGCGTGACGGTGGATGATCTGTCCAAGGCCCTCAACGTCAAGCGCGAGGACCTGCTGGAGGAACTGGACCTGCTCACCTGCGTGGGCCGGCCGCCCTTCAATCCGGACGACTATGTGGACATCTACGTGGACAATGATCGCGTCTACGTGGACCTGGACCAGCGCCTGTCCCGCCCGCCGCGCCTGACGGCCGGGGAGGCCGCGGGCCTGGCCGCCGCCGCGGAGCTCTTGCGCCCGGCCGCCGGGGATGCGCTCCAGAGCGCCGTGCAGAAGCTGGAGAAGATCCTCCCTGTCGGCGCGCGCGAGCGGTACCGGGAGATGTACCGGAAGATCGATGCCTCCTCGGAAGCTCCGCAGTCGCTGGGGCCGCTCACCCGCGCCATCCTCGAGCGCCGCGAGGTGATGTTCGACTACGCCAGCCCGGGCCGTCCCTCTGAGCCGCGGCGGGTGCGTCCCTATGAGCTGCTCAGCCACCGCGGGCAGTGGTACCTCCAGGGCTTCTGCCACACCCGGCAGGACGCGCGGCTGTTCCGCCTGGACCGGATGGAGGGCCTGGCCCTCACGGACACCTCCTTCCAGCCACCGGAGAACGCGCGCGCGGCGGTGCCCAACCCGGCCCGGACCGATGCAGGCGTCCGGGTGCGCTTCTCCAAGCTCGTGGCGCCCTATGTCACCGAGCGCTTCGGATCGGACGCTCGGCCGCTGCCCGACGGAGGCGTCGAGGTCCGGGTGGTGAGCGACTCCGAGCGCTGGCTGACGCAGTGGGTCTTGTCGTTTGGAGGCGAGGCCGAGGTGGTAGAACCCGCCTCCGCGCGCGCAGCCGTTGCCCGCGCCGCCCAAGCCTCGTTAGGATTCTAGGGATTCCATGGGCTTCCAGCTGAAGATCGCCGAGGGCAAGGACGCGGGCAAGGAGTTCGAGTTCGATCAGGACTCCGTGCTCATCGGGCGCACGCCTGAGTGCGACGTCGTGCTCTACGACGCCGGGGTGTCGCGCAAGCACTGCCGCATCTTCAATGAGGGCAACGCGATCCTCATTGAGGACATGGGCAGCTCCAATGGCACCAAGGTGAACGGGGCTTCCATTACCCGGAAGCAGGCGCTGGCGGACGGGGATCAGCTGACACTGGGGCCGGTGGTGTTCGTCTTCGGAGCCCTGGCGGAAGAGCTCGGAGAGGAGCCCAGCACCGACGGGGGAGCCGAGCCGGCCGAGCCGGCGACGGATGCCGGCAGCACGCGCATCGTCTCCAAGGACCAGGTGAAGCCGCGCGCGAAGAACAAGGGCGAGGTGCTGAAGCCCGAGGGCGCGGAGGCGGATCCGGAGAACCTGGACAAGATCCAGCGGTCCGCCACCCGGGCTCTGCCCGCGGTCCGCCCGAACCGCCCATCCACGGGCAACGTCCCTCGCACGAGCGGCTCTTCCTCCGCCGTGCCCCGCAGCTCTGGACCCTCCGCCGCCATCGAGCGCGCCGCGCCGTCCTCGCCCGCGCCTCGGCGCATGTCGGGCAGCAGCGGGGCGGTGGAGCGTGCGGCGCCGGGCAAGGCGGCAGGGCTGTCCGCCGCCGAGCGCGCTCGCATCAAGCGCGAGTCTCCGGGCGGCATCGCCCAGCTCAAGCTCTTCTGGCTCCAGGCCAGCGCGCAGGTGCGCCGAGCCATCCTGGCCGGCTGCGGGGTGCTGGTGCTCGGGCTCGTGGCCACGGCGTACTACTACGTGATCAGCCAGGACACGACCGGAGGGCCCGGTCGCGGGCCAGAGCCGATGGAGCTCAGCAACAAGGCCATCCCAGACTCGTTCGGCCTGGGTGAGGGCATTCGTTGGCCAAAGGCGGATCTGAAGAACTTCACCTGGGAGTACGCGGCCGCCACGCGCGCCGTCGTCATCCTGCACTTCCAGGCGCAGGGGATCTCCCAGGGCGAGGTGGTGGTGACGGTGAACGGCGTGGACGTGGGCCAGGTCCCCGCGGACACGCTGGCCAGCCGCGATCGCCCGCTGGAGATGATGATCCCGCCCAACCTGCTCAAGAAGGGCGAGGTCAACCGCATCGTCTTCGACAACACGAAGAACCCGCCCGCCGAGGACGAGTGGCGCATCTGGAACGTGCGAGTGGAGAAGGCGCTGCTGCCGGATCTTCCGCCGAATGAGCTGGTGGCGAAGGCCCGCGAGGCCTACTCGCGCGGCCGGCTGAACTTCGAGCGCATGGATGTGGGCGCGCGCAACCGCTACGAGGCGTGGAAGTCCTTCCGTGAGGCGTGGCTGCTGCTGGAGGCCCACCCCGAGCCCAAGCCGGATCTCTACTTCGAGTCGAGGGACCGGATGAAGGACGCGCAGCAGGAACTGGACAAGACGTGCGCCAAGCTGCTGCTGGAGACCGAGGGCTACTACAACCAGCGCAACTTCAAGAACGCCCGGGACACGCTGGATCACATCCGGGGGTACTTCCCGGAGTATGACCAGCCGTGTGCCACGCACGCCGAGAACAAGCGCGCGGAGTACGGGTTCTAGCCAGGCCGTCGGGCAGTCGACACCGTAGAGCGGCGCGCGGGGCCAGCGGGCCTGACGGCGGGTTGCCGGTCTGCCGGACCATCCGCACCCTACCCTTGCCATGTACGAGCAGGGGGTGGGGACCGAGCAGGCGGGGCTGGCGCGGATCGAAGAGCGATCGGCGCGGACGGAGTCAGGCTCCGAGTCAGGCTCCAACATCAAGGCGGCCCGGGGGAACTGCCCGATTCCCGCGCATGAGGTTGTCTGGAGCCCCACTGTCCCCAACCGGCTGCTGGCGCGCTTCTACCTGCCGCGCAGCCACTCTGTCCTCCAGGGGAACGCCTGCCAGCTGTTGAAGGACGGCGTGGAGGCGTACCCGGCCATGCTGCAGGCGATCCGCGGCGCGCGGCGCTATATCCGCCTCGAGACGTACATGTTCATCACCGACGCGGTGGGCGAGCTGTTCGGCCAGGCGCTGGCCGAGGCCGCCGAGCGCGGTGTCCACGTGAAGGTGCTCTATGACGCGGTGGGCTCGTGGACGAGCCGCCGCAGCTTCTTCGAGTCGCTGCGCCAGCGCGGGGTGGACATCCGCCCCTTCAAGCCCGTCAGCTTGAGCCGCGGGCTGCGCTACCTGCTGCGGCGCGATCACCGGAAGATCCTCGTGGTGGATGGGAAGGTGGCCTTCGTGGGCGGGGTGAACATCTCCGCGCACTGGGCGCCAGTGGGGCAGGGGGCGGGCTGGCGCGACGACGTGCTGCGGATTGAAGGCCCGGCGGTGCACGAGATCGAGCGCCGCTTCCTGGCCACCTGGCGCATGGCCTTCCAGGACGGGCTGGATCGTGTCCGCCACCGGCTGCACCGGCTGGAGCGGATGAGGCGGCCGGCACCGCCCCAGGGCAGCGTGTGTCTCACGGTGCTCTCCAGCCGCCGCAGCATCCACCGGGCCTACCTGCACGCCATTGCCCGCGCGCGGCGCAGCGTGCTGATCGCCGCGGCCTACTTCGTTCCGGATCGGCGCATGGTGGCGGTGCTGCGCGAGGCCGCCCAGCGCGGCGTGGAGGTGAGCCTGCTGCTCAATGGCCGCAGCGATCACCCCTTCCTGGAGCACTGCACGCGCGCCTTCTACGAGAAGCTGCTGGGCGCGGGCGTGCGAATCTTCGAGTGGCAGCGCGGCGTGCTGCACGCGAAGACGGCCGTGGTGGATGGAGTGTGGGGCACCCTGGGCTCGTTCAACCTGGAGCGGCTGAGCCTGGCCTTCAACCACGAGGTGAACGCCGTCTTCGCCGATCCGCAGCTGGGGCGGATGCTGGAGGACTCGTTCCGCAATGACTGCGGCAGCTGCCGCGAGGTGCGCCTGGAGGAGTTCCGTCGCCGGCCCCTCTGGCAGAAGCTCTTCGAGCGCATGGTGTACTTCTTCCGGAAGATCCTCTGAGCGAGTGTTGGGACAGAAAGTCCCAGGATATCAAATACTTGCACGCCTGGGAGGTTCATCGTCCGCCCCTCGACGCGAGCGCAGGAACTCTTTGCATGCCGCCCTGTGCGGGCTTAGAAAACCCGCGAATCGGTACGGGAAGGACGGCGAACGCACATGACGGACAGTTTCGGCACGAAGAGCCAGTTGAAGGTGGGCTCGGCGACGTACGAATTCTACAGCCTGGGCAAGCTGGCCAAGGCGAACGCGGCGGTGAATCGCCTGCCGCTCTCGCTGAAGGTGCTGCTGGAGAACCTGCTGCGTCACGAGGACGGGCGGGTGGTGAAGAAGGAGCACGTGGACAAGATGCTGGCGTGGGATCCGAAGGCCACGCCGGACACGGAGATCTCCTTCCACCCGGCGCGTGTGCTGCTGCAGGACTTCACGGGCGTGCCGGCGGTGGTGGACCTGGCGGCCATGCGTGAGGCGCTGGGGGCCATGGGCGGGGATGCGGCGAAGATCAACCCGCGCAACCCGGCCGACCTCGTCATCGACCACTCGGTGCAGGTGGACACGTTTGCCACCACGGCGGCGATGAAGGAGAACGCCGAGCTGGAGTTCGAGCGGAACCGGGAGCGCTACGCGTTCCTGCGCTGGGGCCAGACGGCGTTCAAGGGCTTCCGGGTGGTGCCGCCGGACATCGGCATCTGCCACCAGGTGAACCTGGAGTACCTGGCGCAGGTGACGTTCCGCAGTGGCAGCGTGGTGTTCCCGGACACGCTGGTGGGCACGGACAGCCACACGACGATGATCAACGGCATCGGCGTGGTGGGCTGGGGCGTGGGTGGCATCGAGGCCGAGGCCGCGCTGCTGGGCCAGCCGATCACCATGCTCATTCCGCAGGTGGTGGGCTTCAAGCTGACGGGCAAGCTGCCGGCGGGCGCCACGGCGACGGACCTGGTGCTCACCGTGACGCAGATGCTTCGCAAGAAGGGCGTGGTGGGCAAGTTCGTCGAGTTCTACGGCAGCGGGCTCAAGAGCCTGTCGCTGCCGGACCGGGCCACCATCGCCAACATGGCGCCCGAGTACGGTGCCACCATCGGCTTCTTCCCGGTGGATGAGGAGAGCCTGGCGTACCTGCGCTTCACCGGGCGTCCCGAGGAAGTGGTGGCACTCACCGAGGCGTACTGCAAGGAGCAGGGCCTGTTCCGCGTGGAGGGAGCTCCGGAACCGGTGTTCACCGACACGCTGGAGCTGGATCTCTCCACGGTGGTGCCGAGCCTGGCGGGCCCGAAGCGGCCGCAGGACCGCGTGCCCCTGAAGGAGATGAAGGGCGCGTACGAGAAGTCGCTGGGGGAGATGCTGTCGGCGGGCAAGAGCAAGGGCGAGGACGACGAGGGCGGCGGGAAGGCGAAGGCCCCCGCGGCGCCGGTGCCGCCTGAGCGGCTGCAGCAGACGGTGACGGTGACGCACGGCAACCAGAGCTACAAAGTCGGCCACGGCGCGGTGGTGATCGCCGCCATCACCTCGTGCACCAACACCTCCAACCCGGCGGTGCTGATCGGCGCGGGCCTGCTCGCGAAGAAGGCGGTGGAGCATGGGCTGGCGCCGAAGCCGTGGGTGAAGACGAGCCTGGCGCCGGGCAGCCGCGTGGTGACGGAGTACCTGAAGGAGGCGGGCCTGCTGCCGTACCTGGAGGGCGTGGGCTTCCACGTGGTGGGCTACGGGTGCACCACGTGCATCGGTAACTCGGGCCCGCTGCCGGAGCCGGTGGCCAACGCGGTGACGGAGGGCGACCTGGTGGTGGCGGCGGTGCTCTCGGGCAACCGCAACTTCGAGGGCCGCATCAACCCGCACGTGCGGATGAACTACCTGGCCTCGCCGCCGCTGGTGGTGGCGTACGCGCTGGCCGGGGACGTGAACCGGAACCTGGACACCGAGCCGGTGGGGCATGATCGCAACGGCAAGCCGGTGTTCCTGAAGGACATCTGGCCGACGAACGAGGAGATCAGCGAGCTCATCCGCTCGGCGGTGAAGCCGGACCAGTTCCGCCGGCAGTACTCGCACGCGATGGAGGGCGACACGCTCTGGCAGCAGCTCCAGGTGAGCAAGGGCAACACCTTCCAGTGGGATCCGAAGTCCACCTACGTGCGCAAGCCGCCCTTCTTCGAGAACCTGCCGAAGGAGCCGGGAGCGCTCAAGGACATCAACGGGGCGCGGGTGCTGGCGCTGCTGGGCGACTCGGTGACGACGGACCACATCTCCCCGGCGGGCAACATCGCGAAGAACAGCCCGGCGGCGAAGTACCTCATGGCCGAGGGCGTGGAGCCGAAGGACTTCAACTCGTACGGCGCGCGGCGCGGCAACCACGAGGTGATGGTGCGAGGCACGTTCGCGAACATCCGGCTGAAGAACCTGCTGGTGCCGGGAGTGGAGGGTGGCGTCACCGTCCACATCCCCACGCGCGAGCGGATGAGCATCTACGACGCGTCCATGAAGTACCAGCAGGAGGGAACGCCACTGGTGGTGCTGGCGGGGGCCGAGTACGGCACGGGCTCCAGCCGTGACTGGGCAGCCAAGGGCACGCAGCTGCTGGGCGTGAAGGCGGTGATCGCCAAGAGCTTCGAGCGCATCCACCGCTCCAACCTGGTGGGGATGGGCGTGGTGCCGCTGCAGTTCGAGGCCGGCCAGGACGCGCAGTCGCTGGGGCTCACGGGCCACGAGACGTTCACCATCATGGGCATCGCCGAGGGGCTGGCGCCGCAGAAGATGCTGACGGTGAAGGCCGATGGCGAGGGCGGCCCGAAGGAGTTCAAGGCGCTGTGCCGCATCGACACGCCGAACGAGCTCGACTACTACCGCCACGGCGGGATTCTCCAATTCGTACTGCGCCAGCTGGCCAAGGCGTAGTACGCCGAGCGGGAGTGTGACAGGCGGCCCGGTGCGCCCTTCGAGGGACACCGGGCCGTTGTGTTTCTGGATCTACCTGCGAAAGGGACGCGAGCCGCGGTGGTCTGTCCACCATTGCTGCCACCGGTCAATGGCGGCGCGTTGGCGGCGGATGGGCCAGTCCGGCTCGAAGCCGATGGCCTGCTTGGAGTGGATGC
>NZ_DASPHO010000347.1:0-18263 GCF_035629615.1 Hyalangium sp.
AGGCGCCTCCCCTGTTTTCAGCGCCCACGCCTCGCGCTCGTCCCGCATGAAGCCCACCAGGGTATCGACCACCTCACGGAGGAAGTCTTCCGGAGTCGACTCCCCGAGCCACACGTCGCTGGAAGCAATCGAGAGGGGCGCCTCGAGGTGCTGGGGCTCGAACGGGTGCGTCATGAGCGCTCACCCACCGGCACGCGGGCGGTCTTCACGCGAGGGGTGGCCGCCAGGGAGGACACGAGCAAGGCCTGGGTCCGAGGCTTCGCACGAGTCGAGGATGACTGCCTCACCGTCTTTCCCGTGCTGTTGACGACGGAGTCCCGGGCGGGAGCGGTTCGAGCCTGCCTGCGCCGCAGCGCGCGGATGATGACGCCCGCCAACAGCGTGGCGCCCAGGCCCATCAGGAGCAGAGGAGGCTTGGAGTCGGGAACGATCAGGGAGTGGGGAACGCGCATGGAGCCTCCAGCAGGGGACACCAGGCTCCTTGCACTCCGGATGCCTGAGTCCGACTCCAGGAAATTCGCGCTTCTGCGGGATCTGACGGGCGCCGAGCGCACCGAAATGGGGCGCCAGAGCGGATCTGGACCGAAATGGCGCACCCAGGAAGTGCACTTCACTTGAGGTGAGGCGTACCATTCCGTCCATGAGCATCAATGGATGGCTCCAGGAGTTCCGGGCACTCCACAAGCGGGCCCGGCAGAAGCATCTCAACGAAGAGGAGAAGCAGCTCTATCTCCAGGCGCGTGAGCAGTTCGCACGCGCGTTGACGGCCGCTCAGGGGATGACCCTCAAGCCCGGCGAGATGGCGCGCCAGACGTTCCGTGTCGCGCAGGCGATGCAGATCGAGCTCAGCCTCAGCCTGGGCATCGTGCGAGCGATGACGTTGGACGTCTCCAAGGGAGGCTTCTCACTGGTGCTCGGCAAGCCTCCCGGCGACAACGAGATGGTGGGCTACACGCTGAAGATGCCGGACGGAGCGGACCCCATCATCGGCCGGGCCAAGGTCGTCGCCTCCCGGAAGCAGATCGGCAACTACCGGCTCTCGTTCGCGTTCCAGGGCATGTCCGAGTACGACCAGGAGCGGCTGGAGACGGTGCTGTTCGACGCGGCCCTCTCCCGCATCCCAGGCTGAGCAGGCCGTCTGCAGCGTGGGGGCGGACCTCTGTCCGTGCTGGCTCCAAGCAGAGAGCCAGGCTCCACCGTCCAAGAATCACGCGCAGTCACATCCTCTAGAGGGGGACTCCACCCGAGTGCGAGTCCTCCGCTGACGTGTGTCCGTGGGGGACAGAGGTGGGGATCGCACGGGAGCCGTGTGCCCTCGCCAAGGAGCGTGGCCCCGTCATGCAGACTGACCCTTCCTCCCCTTCTCGCTACATGGAGAGTGTCGTCCCGTTCCTGGCAGGTGACGGCCGCTCGCTCAACCTCGTCCACATCCGCGGGGAGCAGGAGCCAACCAAGGGCCCGGTGGTGCTCGTCCACGGCGCCGGCGTGCGGGCCAGCATCTTCCGCGCGCCGGTGGCGAGGACCATCGTCGACGCGCTGGTAGCGGATGGCTACGACGTGTCGCTGGAGAACTGGCGCGCGAGCATCGACGTGGAGCCGAGCGAGTGGACGCTCGATCAGGCCGCCGTCCACGATCACCCAAAGGCCATCCAGACAATCGTCCAGCAGACCGGCCGGGACGAGGTGAAGGCCATCGTCCACTGCCAGGGCTCGACGAGCTTCATGCTGTCGGCCATGGCGGGGCTCGTCCCCCAGGTGAAGGTGATCCTCAGCAACGCCGTCTCGCTGCACCCGGTGGTGCCGCGCTCGGCCCGGCTGAAGGCCTTCTACGCCGTGCCGCTCGTGGCGCGGATGACGCCCTACCTGGATCCCCAGTGGGGCCTGCACGCGGAGGGCTTCACGGCCAAGGCCATCACCCTGCTGGTGAAGGCCACCCACCACGAGTGCGACAACACGGTGTGCCGACTGGCGAGCTTCACCTACGGCACGGGGTTCCCCACGCTGTGGCGGCACGAGAACCTCAACCCCGAGACGCACGAGTGGCTGAAGCATGAGTTCGCCAAGGTACCGCTCACCTTCTTTGAGCAGATGGCTGAGTGCATCCGCGCGGGACACCTGGTGCCGGTGGAGGGCTACCGGGAGCTGCCCGAGGATGTGGCCGAGCGCCCGCCGGAGACGGAGGCCCGCTTCGTCTTCCTGGCTGGGGAGCTGAACCGGTGCTTCCTGCCCGAGAGCCAGCGGCGAACGTTTGAGCGGCTCGACCACCACCGGCCCGGCTACCACGCCCTGCACGTGATCCCGGACTACGGCCACCTCGATGTCTTCATGGGCCAGGACGCGGCCCGGGACGTCTTCCCCCTCATCCTCGCCGAGCTGAACAAGCCAGTCTGAAGGAGCGCTGCCATGTGGATGATACCCAAGCGAATCAAGCAGCAGACGGGACGCTTCTCGAGGGTGGATGGCATCCCCTACGAGCTGCCCATCAACTCCCGTTCTTCCCCCGCCCTGATGGCGGCGTTCACGATCGACGCGCACGAGGCCGCCGCGCTGCTGCCCGGCAACGAGGTGCACCCGCTGCGGCTCTGGGGCAACAAGGGCGTGCTGCTCGTCACGGTGATTGACTACCGGGACACGGACATCGGCCCGTACATCGAGTTCAGCGTCGCCATCGCGTGCACCCATGGCCCGAGGCCCGCGCCCCCGGTACTCCCCCTGCTCTTCCAGAAGCACTACGGGCTGGGCCAGTACGTGGTGGACCTGCCGGTGAGCACGGAGATCTCCGTGAAGGGCGGCAAGGGCATCTGGGGAATGCCCAAGCATCAGGCGAACCTGGACTTCCGCATCAGCGATCAGACCGTCAGCAGCCAGTACGACAAGGACGGGAAGCTGGGAGTGCGCATCGAGATCGATCGGCCCGGGAAGGCCTGGCTCCCCCTGCGAGCCAGCGGCGCCAACTACTGCCAGTTCCGCGGGATGCTGATGAAGTCCTTCATCTACTTCCGCGGGAAGTTCGCGTTCCGGCTGGGACGGAAGGCCTCGGCCCGGCTCACCCTCGGCGATCACCCGCGCGTGGAGCCCCTCAAGAAGCTCGGCATTGCCTCCAAGCCGTTCTTCGTGGGCTTCCTGCCTTCCTCGAGCGGCGAGCTGGATGACCACTTCGAGTGCTGGTTCCTCAGCTACCCCCAGCTCCCCGCCGGTCAGCCCGAGGGCCTGGAGAGTGTGGCGGATCTCGGGCTGAGCCAGGAGTGGCTGGCTCCCCCGGCCGCTGGTAGCAGGCAGCCCACGCTTCCCCCCGTGGCTGCGACGGCGGGCTCTTTGGAGCAAGCGTCCGAGGAGGAGGGCCCTCAGGGCGCCGAGCCCCGCCGGCCCGACAGCGTCTCGGACGGCGCCGGCCTGGGAGCGCACTCATGAGGCGCTCGGTCCTTCACACGCTCAATGCGTGCCTGCTGTTCCTCTGTACCTCCATGTACCTGGGGACTGGCTGGTCGCTCGTGCTGTTCTCGTTCCCCATCGCCCCTCAGCTGACGGTGGACACCTACTACCTCCAGTTCGTCCCCCAGGTGACGGCCGCCACCCGGTTCTTCACCTGGATGACGGGGGTGATGCTCGCTTCCGCCGTCGTGCTGTTCCTCGCCGAGCGCAAGAGCCCGTTGCGCTGGTACCCCGCCATCGTCTTGCTCGGCGTGGTGGCCGCCACGCTGCTCACCCGGTTCTTCATCTTCCGCTACAACGCGGAGATGGCCGCGGGGATCCGCGACCCCGAGCGCCTGCGTGAAGTGCTCGCCGCGTGGATGAACACCAACCGCATCCGCGTAGGGCTGTGGACCGTCCAGTGGCTGGCGATGATGGGCTACTTCGCCCACAAGGTGCTGCGGGCAGAGAAGCCCGCTCGCGCCGAGGTCGCGAAGCCCGCTCCCCAGGAGCCGAGTGCCCGCCGGTGGGTGGAGGCCCGGTCATGAGGGGCCGCGGAGAGCCCTGGCTGCGCTGGAGCCTCGTCGCCATCTCTGTCGCCACGGTGGTGAGCGGCGCCGTGCAGCTCATCGCTCCCGGCTTCGAGCTCGAGTTCCTCCGCGCCGAGTCCACTCCGACGAGCCGCCACTTCTTCGGCATCGTCGGCATGTTCATGGTCCTCTTCGGAGGGCTGCTGCTCCACGCGCTGGTCCGCCCGAAGGAGAACCCTGCCGCCTTCGTGTGGGCCGGGCTTCAGAAGCTCGGCGCGTGCGTGGCGGTGAGCCTGGGTGTGGCCCGGGGGATCTTCTCTCCGCTCGCGCTGGGGGTCGCTGGGTTTGATCTCCTCTCCGGGCTGCTGATCCTAGGCTACCTCGGCCTGCTGCGCCGCTCCGAGCGCGTGGCGCTGTCCCCTCCGCTCAAGTCCGCGCCCAAGGCCCCTCCCCCCACCGAGCCGCGCCCCGTCACCTCACCTCTCGCCTCCTCACCGACGGAGGACGGGCGGAAGCGGGCCCTCATCCTGGCGGGCGGTGGCATGCGCGTGGCCTGGCAGGCAGGAGTCGTGAGGGCGCTCCAGGACGCGGGGCTTCGCTTCACACACGGCGACGGCACCTCGGGCGGAATCATCAACCTGGCGATGCTGCTGTCGGGCCAGTCACCCGCGGAGATGTGTGACCGCTGGCGAACCCTGCGCGTGAAGGACTTCGTCTCCTTCGTCTCGCCCGAGAAGTACCTGAAGGCCTGGGACATGGAGGCCATGGGTGACGCGGATGGCATCCGCGAGCACGTCTTCCCCCACCTCGGCATCAACGTGGACGCCATCCGCGCCCACACGGCGATGCAGGGCACCTTCAACGTCTGTGACTTCACCCGCAAGACGAACGAGGCCATCCCCCACACCCGCGTGGACCTGGATCTGCTCGTCGCGGGCATCTCGTTGCCCATCTTCATGCCGCCCGTTCGCAAGGACGGCGCTCTACCTGGACTCCGTCTGGATCCAGGACGCCAACCTGCTCGAAGCGGTGCGGCGCGGGGCCCAGGAGCTCTGGGTGCTGTGGTGCATCGGCAACACGCCCACCTACCAGCGCGGGGTGTTCCACCAGTACGTCCACATGATCGAGCTCAGCGCCAACGGCGCCCTCTTCGAACAGCTCGAGCGCATCCAGGAGCTCAACGACCGCATCCGGGCCGGAGAGGTGGTGCACGGCCACCGCCAGCCCATCGTGGTCCACCTCGTCAGGCCCGAGCGGCCCCTGCCGCTCGATCCGGACTTCTACGCCGGCCACATCACCGCCGGCTCCCTCATCGACCTGGGGTACGCGGACGCCCGGCGCTACCTCGACACACGCAGTGACCAGGGCCTGCCGCTCACACCGGAGATCACGCAGATGAACGCACCCGCTCCCGACCTCACCTTCCGCGAGACCATGTCCGGCCCACTGGCCCTCAACGAGACCGATCCCACGGCCGGCGCAGGCAAGGGCCGCCACTCGACCTTCACCTTCCACGCCACCATCAGCGTGGACGACATGGAGGCGTTCATCCGAGACCCTCAGCACGCGGCCCGGCTCGTGGCCCACGTCTCCTATCCGCCCTTCGGGGACAACCTCCCCGTGAAGCGCGGGAGCTTCAACCTCTTCAAGGCTGGCGACGCCCCGAACACCCGGCTGATGACCTATGGCATGGCCTTCGAGCACCAGGGCCGCGAGTACTACCTGTCCGGAACCAAGACGATCCGCGACGACAAGGGCCCGGACCTCTGGCACGACACCACCCGGCTCTACTGCCGGCTCCACGAAGGCCCGGACGAGCGCGGCCCAGTGGTGGGCGCGGGCGTCCTGAAGCTGGGGCTCGGAGATCTGCTCAAGCTCGTCTCCAGCATGCGCTCTTCTCGCTCGGGGACCGACGGCGCCCAGGCGGTGATGCGCTTCGGCCGGTTCTTCCTCGGGACCCTCTGGGACGTCTACGCGCCCATGGCCCGCGAGCCCGAGGCCGTCGAGCGTGAGGCCATCTCTCCCCCATGAGCCAGGAGCCACCATGAACCCGCGACGTGAACACTTCGACGCCATCATCGTCGGCTCGGGCTTTGGCGGCTCGGTGATGGCCTGGCGGCTGGCCGAGGCGGGCCTGCGCGTCTGCGTCCTGGAGCGCGGCAAGGCCTATCCCCCCGGCTCCTTCCCGCGCAGCCCCTATGGCATGCGCCGCAACTTCTGGGACCCGAGCCAGGGGCTCCACGGGCTCTTCAACCTGTGGTCCTTCAAGAGCCTGGGCGGCGTGGTGGCGAGCGGACTGGGCGGCGGCTCGCTCATCTACGCCAACGTCCTGCTGCGCAAGGACGAGAAGACCTTCGTCCGCGAGAACCTCCAGGACGGCGGGTACGAGGACTGGCCCGTCACCCGCGAGGACCTGGAGCCGCACTACGACGCCGTGGAGAGGATGCTGAAGCCCCAGCGCTACCCCTTCGAGCACGAGCCCTATCGTCACACCTCGAAGACGATCGCGATGAAGGTCGCCGCGGAGCGGATGGGGCTCCAGGACGACTGGCAGCTCCCCCCGCTGGCGGTCACCTTCGCCAACCCGGGCCAGGCCCCGGTGCCCGGTGAGCCCATCCCCGAGCGCTACCCGAACCTGCACGGGCGGACCCGCCTCACGTGCCGGCTGTGTGGCGAGTGCGACATTGGCTGCAACTACGGCAGCAAGAACACGCTCGACTACACGTACCTCTCGGCCGCCAAGCGGCTCGGGGCGGAGCTGCGCGTGCGGTGCGAGGTGAGGGCCTTCTGGCCCGAGGACGGCGAGTACGTCGTCGAGTACGTGGACCACTCGGAGGCCCGTGAGGGCGAGCGGCCCGAGGTGCCCACCTCGATGCTGCCGCGCACCATCATCTCCGCGGACAAGCTCGTCCTGGCGGCGGGGACGTTCGGGACGACCTACCTGCTGCTCAAGAACCAGCACGCGCTCCCAGGGCTCAGCGGCCAGCTCGGGACGCGGTTCTGCGGCAATGGAGACATGCTGGGGTTCCTCTTCAAGTCCACGCAAGGCAGCAAGGGCAAGCGCGAGCCGCGCATCCTCGACGGCGGCCGTGGCCCGGTCATCACCAGCGCCCTCCACATCCGGGACGCCGCCGAGGGAGGCACCGGACGCGGCTACTACGTGGAGGACGCGGGCTACCCGGAGTTCGTCAACTGGCTCTACGAGAGCAGCAACCAGCTCGCCCTCCTGCGCCGCTTCGCGCGGCTGGGCCACCGGCTCGTGAAGGGGTGGCTCGGCCTCACCCGGGACAGCGACGTGAGCGCGGAGATCGCCGACGTCCTCGGGGACTGCGTGGGCTCGGCCAGCTCGCTGCCGCTGCTCGCCATGGGCAGGGACATCCCGGATGGGAGGATGACGCTGAACCGCGATGGGATGCTGGAGCTCGACTGGAGCATTCGCCGCTCGTCCAGCTACTTCCGGCGCGTCCGCCAGACCATGGCGGAGATCGCCGACGCGCTCGAAGGCAAGCTGCTCCACAACCCGCTCAGCTACCTCAGCCGCGTCATCACCGTGCACCCGCTCGGCGGCTGCCCCATGGGCCGCACCGTCCAGGAGGGCGTGGTGAGCGCGGAGGGTGAGGTCTTCAACCACCCCGGCCTCTATGTCGCGGATGGTGCAGCGATGCCGGGCCCTACCGGCCCCAATCCCAGCCTCACCATCGCCGCCCTGGCGGACCGCTTCGCCGATCACCTCATCGCTCGAGCCCACCGCATCACGCCTCGGCCCTCTCCCCCCATGAAGGAGGCGTCATGGCCTCAACCACCGACGTGATCGCCGCTCCAGCGCCCGCTCCCGCTAAGCCCCCCAAGCGCCCGCCCGCCCGGAAGATGGTGGCCTGGCTCGACCCGCTCACCCTGGTGAAGACGGGCATTCGGTCCGCCATCTCCGCCACCATCGGCAAGCAGGCCGATCGCCGGCTGCTCGACGCGCTGGCGGCCCCCGACGTGAAGCCCTGCGACGTCTCCGTGGATGCTGCGGGCCGGCCCCGGCAGGAGCTCTGGCTCGACTACGTGTCGGACCTGGGGGACGGCTGGAACTCCACCTACGCGGTGGCGGAGACGGTCGCACGGCCCTCCCTCACGCTCCGGGACGAGACAGGCGCCACCCATGAGACACGGGGCGGCGCGGTGCTCGTGTTCGGCGGCGACGAGGTGTACCCGGACGCCAGCCTCCTGGCGTACGAGGAGCGGACCCTCCATCCCTGGACCTGTGCGCTGCGCGGGCAGCGGCCACCACCCCACCTCTTCGCCGTCCCGGGGAACCATGACTGGTACGACGGGCTCGTGTCCTTCATGCGCCTGTTCTGCCAGGGCCGCACCCTCTCCGGATTCGAGACGTGCCAGCGGCGCAGCTACTTCGCCGCGAAGCTCCCGCATGGGTGGTGGCTGATCGGCACGGACATGCAGCTCGAGTCGGACGTCGACCAGCCCCAGGTCAGCTACTTCCAGGAGCTCGCGAAGCAGATGGGCGAGGAGGATCGCATCATCCTGTGCCTGGCGGAGCCCGCGTGGCTCGTCTCCCAGGTCCGCCCAAAGGAGGGCCGGTCCTACCTGGAGAACAACCTCGACTTCCTCGAGGAGCAGGTGTTCGGAAAGAAGGTCAGCGTCTTCCTCGCGGGAGACCTCCACCACTACCGGCGCCACGCCAACCCAGAGGGGCGGCAGAAGATCATCGCGGGCGGCGGCGGCGCCTTCCTGCACCCCACGCACCTGCCCCGCAAGGAGGCCGAGCTCGCCGACGGCTTCACCCCGCGCAAGATCTTCCCCAGCCCCCAGGAGTCCCAGCGGCTGTGCTGGCGCAACCTTGGGCTCGTGGTGAGCAACCCCCGCTTCGGAGTCCTCACCGGCCTGCTCTACATGCTGCTGGCCTGGGCGCTCTCGGTGAACCTCGGCGGGGCGAACGTGCCGCAGGCCCTGGGACTCGTGGTGCGCACGGCCCTCTCCAATCCGGGGATCGTGCTCATCTCCACGCTGGTCATCCTGGGGCTGATGGGCTTCGCGGACCGGCGCTTCGGCCGCTGGCGCTGGCTCGTCGGGCTGCTGCACGGACTGCTGCACCTGACCGCGGCGTTCCTGATCGCCTGGGGCGTCTCTCACCTCATGGGCTCACTCGTGGACCTGCCCTTCCGGAGCCTGGGGAGGGATATGCTCAGCGCTGCCCTCATCTTCGTCGGCGGCTTCCTGGCCGGACCGACGATCATGGGCCTCTACCTGCTCCTCTCGCTCAACGTCTTCGGCGCCCACCCCAACGAGGCGTTCTCCTCCCTGGCGATCCCGGACTGGAAGAACTTCATCCGGCTGCACATCGACAAGGAGGGGCACCTGCGCATCTTCCCCATCGGCCTGCGGCGCGTGCCTCGTGCCTGGAAGCGCGGAGAGACTGCCCGCGAGCCCGAGTGGGTGGCGGACCCCAGGGACAAGCGGGCCACGCCCCCCGCACTCATCGAGCCTCCCATCGTCCTCTGAGTCACACCGGAGCCGGAGGCATCAGGTACTCGAGCAGCGTCCAGGCCTTGCTCCAGTCCGGCACCCGCTGGGCGATCATCTGGTGGAGCCACTGGATGACCGAGGAGGGCGGAGGCGCGCCGCGGTGCTCGAGCGCGGCCTTCGCGCTGGCCAGCAGCCGCGGAATGTACGAGGGGGGTGCGCCCCAGACCTGGGTCAGCCCCTTGTCCCACTGCCCCTGGCGGAACAGCCCGTCGATCTCCTCGCAGAACACCTCGGGCAGGCGCTGCCAGAGCTCCTTGCGGGTAGCGTGATCATGGCTGTCCGGTCGCCCGGCACGGATGGCCTGCCGGACATACTCCGGCGGAATCCGCTGCCAGAGCGCGTGCAGGGGAGCGACGCCCCAGGACTCTGCCTTGTCGATCCACACCCGGATGAACGCCTGCCAGTGCTCCGGCTGGAAGAACCTGCAGGCGTCCTTCTCCCCGAGGAGCTGGCGGTGGCGCTTGCCGGCGAGCACCTCGACTGCCTCGGGGGGCAGGAACTGCCAGAAGATCCTGGCGTGGGCCTCCTCGGGGTGGAGGAACGGCGGAAGATCCCCGGCGCTCGAGGAGAGCCAGGCCGCCCAGACCTTCCGAGCACACTGCTCCCAGTCCACCCCGCGCCGCCGCGCATACTCCGGCAGCAGCGTGCCCAGCGCATGCCAGGACACGGCCTGATTCAGCTGGCTCAAGGAGAGCGCCTGTTGCTGGAGGAAGCGGAGCAGGCGCTCAGGCTGGAGCAGCAGCGGAGCCGCCGTGGAGGGCGGGGGGAGCGGGCCCAGCTTGTCCAGCAGACGGCCGCCCAGCAACAGGAGCGGCATGAGCCACTGCTCGGGCATGCGCCGCTCCTGCGGCGACCGATAGGAGGCCATGTACAGCAGCCACCTCCGGGCATCGGCGGAGGGCCTCGCACACCAGGAGTCGAGCGCGAGGTCTGCTCCGGCAGTCAGCGTCTCGGACAGTGCCAGGAGGGCGGCGTACCAGACCCGGTGATCGACCAGGACGGACTCCCCCGCGGAGGCCAGCTCATAAGCAATGCGTGGCCGAGGCAGCCCCCCGGCATCCGGAACGACCAGCGCCCGCTGGAGCCGGAGCACGCCCAGGCGGAGCTCGTCCGGCACGGACTTGCCTTCGAGGGCCACCAGGCCGAGCACTCTAAAGGAGGCCTCGAGCGCGGCAACCCAGGCGGGGGACCGCGTGTCGGGCCCTTGCAGGACACCTCGCACGAGCGCGAAGTCTCCCCCCCGGCAGCGCTCGAGCAGGGCCTCGAACACCGCCGCCGCATGCTCCTGGCGCAGCAGGACACCGCCCCACGTGTGGGGCCCTTGCTCCAGCGTCTCCAGGAGGGACTGCTCGATCAGCGACGCCAGCACCCAGGGAGGCTGGAAGGCCAGCTGCTGGGGCTGCCTCTCGCGCAGCAAGCCGAGATCCTTCAGGGCCCGCACGATCCGGAACGCGTCCGCCGGGAGACGGCCCTCGAGCTTCTCCAAGGCCCCCCGGTCCACCTTCATCCCCTGGCGCTCCAGCTCCTTCAGCCACTCCAGATCGGCATGGTCCGGCCGCATGTGCACCAGGGCATGCCACGTGTCCAGAGAGCGGGCCTCGAACCACGGCGTCTCGCTCTCCACGAGCAGACGCCGGCCCAGGTGCTGGAGCCGCTCCCACAGGAGCTCCTGCGGCAGCTCGACGCCCTCAATCTGCTGCAGGCGCATGCGCAGAAAGAGCCGGGCCAGATCGGCCGAGCGTCGCGCCTTGGCCAGCCCCGCGGCGTCCCCCCTCCTGCTGAAGGTGGCGAAGAGCCCGATGAAGCCCAGCGCCGTGCTGAGGGTGTCAATCCGGGCGAGGACGTCCGGTGTCTCCAACAGCCACCGCTGGCACGCCTCCCGATCGAACCCGTCGACCGTGACGCGCTCCTCCACCCACGCCACCAGCTCGTGCAGCCACGAGCGCACATCCGGGCTGCTCACGCCGAGCCAGGGCGAGGACGCGAGCCTCCGAGGGGACTGGGCCTTGGGGTGCTCACGCAGCTCCCGCGGGCCGCGCTCGGCCTCCAGCTCCGGAGGCCGGGGAGGCGGTGCCTCGGTGGCCACACAGATCTTCAGTCCGGACGGCCATGTCGCGTGGAAGGGAGCCCCCTCCGCGGAGCCGAGCTCGATGAAGACAGCGCCCTGCTCGGGGAGCTGGCGCTCGGCCTCGGCCCACGTCTCGGCCTGGAGGAACACCGCCTGAGCTCGGGCCTCGAGCCACTGCCCCGTCAGGGTCCGCCCCGAGCCGCTCGGCGCATGCCACCAGAGCGGCCACGTGGCCGGATCCCTCACCTGCGCGGGGATCCCCGGGGGCAGCGGCTCCCGCCTCAGATCCAGCGCACGGGCCGGGACATCCCGGAACTGGACGCGGGAGCCCCCCGCGTGACGGGGGGGCTGGAGCTGCGCGATCTGCTCCTCGGCCTCCTCCTGGGTCATCTCCAGGATCTCGGCGAGCGCATGAAGGGCCCCGGGACGCTGCTCGAGCCACTCCAAGGCCTCGCCCGCGTCGAACTTCCCCAGGTAGGTGGCCAGCGAGGACTCCTTGATCCGCTCAGAGCGCGGCCAGGACCTGGCCTTGCGGACGCGCTGCGCCAGCTCGATCAGGCTGTGCACAGGTGGCTCCAGTCCCTCCATGCGGTCGCGGATCCAGCCCATGTGCAGCTCCTCCCCACGCTTTTTATAACTCAAATCGCCCCAATTGGGAACCAATTGGGCCCCTATTGGCGGACAAAAGGACACACTCCTGACAGAAAGTGTGTTCAGGGGTTCACACCTCATACCCTGGGGCAGTGTCGCCGGGGGTCAGGTGGCCGAGCTGTTGATGCCGGCGCGGAAGGCCGCCTTCATGGCCTGGAGGAGCTGGTTCGAGAGGTGCTCGTACTGCTTCGCGTCTGGGCCGTCGAAGGCCAGGTCATTCCACGAGCCCATCCCGCCGAACACGTCCGCGGCCATGGCGGCGTTCACGAGCTGGACGGCCGGTACCGGCAGCCCGTTGATCAGCAGCAGCTCGAGGAGATCCTCGAGAGGCTGGGGCTCGAGCGACAGCCGGAGCAGGCAGCGGCGGAAGTGCTTGCTCCAGTACTTGAGGCCCTGGCGCTCCGCGAACGCTCGCACGGCCTCCAGTGCGCTCGCGAGCGAGGAGCGGCAGGCGCTCAGGCCCTGCTCGGTCGCGGCCGCATCGCCGGATCCCACGGGGAGGTACTCGAAGGAGAGGCTGTTGGACCCGGGCGCGGCGGCGACGAAGGTGTTCCACTTCACCGTCTCGTCGGTGTCCACCTCGTGGCCGTTCCCCACGGGCTCCACCTCGACGACCAGCGACATGAAGCGCTGCATGATCTCCTGCATGTCGTCGACGCTGCGTGACTCGAGGAAGGCCCGGACGCTGCGGCCCCCCAGCTCCGGCCCGAGCTCGCGCTTCAGCGCTTCTTCCCAGGCCTCCGCCCGCTTGCGGCCCCGATAGAACTCGTAGAGCTGCCTGCCGGTGATCTCATAGAGGCGAGGCTGCACCTCGCGCGGCATGAACCGCTCGCTGCGCCTCCCATCCGTGAAGAGGAGCAGCCCCATTCCTCCCCCTCCCGCGAACCCCTCGCGGATGTGGGTGGGCAGCTCCTCTGAGGCGCCTGCCGTGTCCGTCTCCCACGGGCCTGGCGCGAACCACAGGCGCGCCTGCGGTGAGGCCTGGGACGCGAGCCACTCCTGGAAGGAGCGCCGCCCACCCTGTTCGTCCCGCATCGTCACCCGCGAGTACAAGCGGCTCTCCGGACGGAGGGCGATGCTCATGAACTCCTCGATGTCCTCCCAGCGGATCCGCGTGGGCTCTCGCAGCGCGCGGTTACCGGTGGTGACGAGAAGGGTCGTGCAGACGTCCAGAGGGCGCATGGGACATAGGTTACCCCCGTAGGGCCAAGCCATAGCCCTACTTCGAACGCTCTGGCAGGCCGAGCTCCACGCGGAGCTGCGCCGTCGTCCTCCCCGCCTGGTGACGGCGGTGGTTCTCGGCCGTGGAGAAGCTGCGCGTCTCCATCCGGTCCACATAGAGCGCGCCGTCCAGGTGATCCACCTCGTGCTGGAGGATGCGCGCGTACCAGCCCCGGGCCGAGATGCTGACGGGCGCTCCCTTCTCGTCCAGCGCCTCCACGCGCACGCCGCGCGCCCGTGGGACCAGCGCCGCGTAGCCGCTCACGCTCAGGCACCCCTCGTGGAACTCCACGAGCGTTGGATCCTCCACCACCAGCCGCGGGTTGATGAGGACGTGGAAGTCCACCGGCTCGCGCTCGCGCGCGGCCAGCTCCTCCGCCGAGAGCGCCGCCTGGTACGCGGCCCGGTCCTCCACCACCACCAGGCGCAGCCCCACGCCCACCTGCGGCGCCGCCAGCCCCACGCCCGGTGTGTCCCGCATGGTGTCGCGCATGAGCTCGATGAGCGACTTCACCTCGGGGCTGGAGACCTCCTCGGGCGTCAGCTCCCGAGCCCGCTGCCGCAGCACCGGGTCCCCCGCCTGGACGATCTTGAGCACTGTGCCTCGCACCTCAGCTCCTTCGCTAGGCCCCCCCGAAATGGGCTGGCAAGGGCTTGCGCCGTAGCTGACCTCCCACGGGCATGCAATGACGGACGCTTCAGCTGGCTCCTGTCATCTCCAGGACAGCCCATGTGTCCTGGGTTGATCGGGTTCCACGACTCGACATGAGGAGCGGCTGACAAGCGAGGCTCGGAGGATCACCGTGCCACGCGGGAATGGTCCCACAGTGAAGGAGAGTGCATGCCACCTCGTGGTGTGAAGAGCTCGAAGCGCACGCGCCAGTATGAGCACATCAAGGACTCCGCGAAGGCTCGCGGGAAGAGCCCTCGTCGGGCCAAGGAGATCGCCGCTCGCACCGTCAACAAGCAGCGGAGCAAGGTCGGTGAGACGAAGACGGCGCCCCGCCGCGGCACCGCAGGCAAGACGGCTCGCGGCAAGACGGCTCGCGGCAAGAGCAGCTCGAGCAGCAGTCGTGGGGGTTCGCGCAGCAGCTCCAACCGCAGCAGCTCCGGGCGCAGCCGCAGCAAGGTGTAGGCGCTGGCTTTCCGAGGGACGCGGGGGCAGCAGCCTCGCGCCCTCCACCGGCGGCCTGATCCGCTCCTGCGCGTGAGGCTCCGCGCGACAGGCGCTCTTGCGCCGTCAGCGGCACCCAGGGCTCACGAGACCGTACTCCTTTGGTGGTATCCCCTCCCACGAGGATCCCGGGCATCGTCGTTCCACAAGTCATGCCCCTCGTCGAGCTGCGCGGTCAGATCATCCACTACGAAGACTCCGGCGGTCCCGGACGCCCTCTCATCCTGGGCCATGAGTTCCTCCTGGACAGCCGCATGTTCGATCCCCAGGTGCTCGTGCTGTCTCCCGAGTTCCGCGTCATCCGCTGGGATGCCCGAGCGCTCGGCCGCACGCAGTGGGATGGGAAGCCCTTCTCGCTCTGGGACTCGGCGGAGGACTGCATCGCTCTGATGGACTACCTCGGCATCGAGCAGGCCGTGGTGGGCGGCCTGAGCCTGGGGGGCCACTGCGCCCTGCGCGCCGCGCTGCTCTACCCCGAGCGCGTCAAGGCCCTGGTGCTCATGGGAACCCGGGCCACCCGGGAGGACGCGCAGCAGCGGGACATCTACATGGACATGGCGAAGATCTGGTCCTCCGAGGGGCCCATCGAGCCGCTCCTCCACATCCTCGCCAGCTCCCTGTTCGGAGAGCCCCAGCGCTTCAAGCACTGGTTTGGGCGCTGGCGCATGCTCACCGGTGCCCACTTCCTCGCCTCCAGCCGCTGCCTCGTGGAGCGCGATGACATCAGCAAGCACCTCAAGGACATCCACTGCCCCTCCATCACCTTCCACGGCCTGGAGGACCTCAGCGTCGCTCCGAGCCAAGGGGAGCTGCTCCACCTGATGCTGCCCGGCAGTACCGGCTTCGTGCCCATTCCCGGCGCCGCCCACGCCGCCAACCTCACCCACCCGGAAATCCTCACCCCGCCCCTGCTCGAGTTCCTCCGCGCTCACGCGTGACGGGCGCGGTCAGGAACAAGGTGGAGAGATTCGGAGGGAGCGGAGGGCGAAGCCGAGAGGCCTCCAGCCCTGGGGCAAACCCGCCCGGCGCGAGAAGCAGCGCGGGCTCGCGAAGCCGCTCTCTTGAGAGAAAGCGACTCCGCGGGGTGCTACGCAGGCTGACTACTCGGCCTGCTGCTCCAACTCACGGCCGGTGATGAAGCAGCAGCCGCTGGTGAAACACGTGCCACCGACCACGGAGTCCAGCATGTCAAGTTCCTGGTCCACGAGCGGGCGGAGGGTCTCCTTCTTCAGGGAGAGCTTCAGCTTCGGCTGCTTCTTGGTGTCCATGATGGCTCCTTTGGGGGTGACTGCCAGTTGAGAGGGTGCTCGCTGAGTGAGCTGCCGAGCACTTGCTAATAGTTGAAACCAGCGTGGCTTTTAAGTCAACACGCGAAGTGTGGAGAACTTAAAAAAGTGGCGAAGCTCTGAAAACGGGGAGTGTCGCGAGACCGGCCCTCAGGCCGCGGACGCCGTGGCCGGCAGGGCCAGGGCCTCCGCGAGGAGCTGGAGGCTGCGGAGCTGGGTGGCCTGGTCCGGGCCCATGTTGAGGAGGATGAGCTCGTCGATCTGGTACCGCTCGGCGAGCGCCAGGAGCCGCTCCCGGCAGTGCTGGGGCGAGCCCACCACCTCGAAGCCGGACCGGGGGTTCTCGGGCGAGTTCTCCGCCTGCCTCCGGGCCTCCTCGTCCGTCTCCGCGCAGAGGGCCGCCACGGAGACGATGCAGCGCGGAGCGGACTGGTGGCTGCTCGGGCGGAACTCTTCCCGGTAGCGGGCGATGAGGGAGGGATCATCGCGGCTCTTGGCATGGCTGAGCGACAGGCCGTAGCTGGTGCCGTGGCGCGCGGCCAGCGAGGCCGTCACCGGCGAGCCGGAGCCCAGCAGCCAGAGCGGTGTCATCCCCGCGTCCATGGGGTTGAAGGACAGGGAGCTCTCGTTGCGCATCAGCGCGAGCAGCTGCTCCACCCGCTGGAGGTAGTCCTCGTTGTTGTTGCCGATGAGCGGCGCCCCGGACCGCATGGCCGCGAGCACCTCCGGCAGCGAGGAGCCGCTGCCCACCCCCAGGTCCACCCTCCCGCCGAAGAGCGCCTCCAGCAGCCGGAAGGTCTTCGCCACACGCAGGGGGCTGTGGAGCAGCAGCAGGACCCCGGCCACGCCCACGCGGATGCGCTCGGTGCTGCCGGCCATCATGCCCATCAGCAGCTCCGGGCTGTGGTGCGCGTAGCTCAGCTCGTGGTGCTCCGACAGCCAGTAGCGGGAGTAGCCCAGGGTCTCGGCCTCCTGGACCATCTGAAGGGTTTCGAAGACGCGCTCGGTCGGAGAGTGGCCCTTCCGGATGCAGCAGAAGTCGAGGATTCCCAGTTGCATGAAGAGCGTGGCTCAGGCGGTGGGGGTGGTGGAGCGGAGTGGCGAGTGCAGGGAGAAGAGGAAGGCCTCGTCCCAGTCGGGAGCCAGGTCCGAGGCAGCGGCGAGCAGGGTCAGCGCGGTGCCCGAGGCGCCGTACTGGAGCACCGGCACGGGCTGCGCGGACTGCTTGAAGTCGAAGCCGCCGATGCCCGAGCCGGGCTGGCGCAGGCTCAGGGTGTGGCGCAGCCACCGCACCGCCGCCTCCTCGAAGAGGGGCTCCCGCGTGGCCTGGAAGAGCCGGAGGAAGAGGTGGGCGGTGCCCGCGGAGCCGCAGCACAGGTTGGTGACGGCGGGCAGCGGGCGCTCCAGCGCCTCGCGGGCCACGTGGCGGGCCCAGTCGAGCGCGCGCGCCGTCCACACCGGGTGCCCCCAGAGGTGGGCGGCCCACCACAGCACGGCCGTGATGCCGGGGTTGCCCACGCACCACGAGAAGCGCTCATCCGTGACGCGCTCGGCGCCATGGAGGAAGTGGGGAAAGGCCGGGTGCCCCGTCGGCGAGGCCAGCCGCCCCAGCCATGCGAAGCCTCTGTCCAGGAGCAGCTCTGCCTTCGCCCGGGCGATGCCGAGCCGGTGGGCAGCGGCGAGCACGGCCAGCGCCGGTGGGATGCCGTGGGCGACCCCGACGGTGTAGAGGCCGTTGGGGAAGGAGGCCCCGGGGCCGTGGAGCGCCCAGTAGGAGCGGGGCAGAGGCCAGGTAAGGTCCGTGCCCGAGACCTCTGCGGTGCCCTCCAGCAGCTCCACGACTCGCTCCAGCAGCCGCTGGCCGGAGGGGTGGGGCAACCGCTTGAGCGCATACAGCCCGATGCCCGCCAGGCCCTCTCGGAGATCGCACCCATACGGGGTGGGAGTCTTCTGGAGCCGTGCCTCGAGCTCCTCGTCCACCTGCGCGCAGAGCTCCTCGATGTCCAGGGAGTGCCGCTCGGCCAGATGCAGGACGGTCCACCCCAGGCCGCCCAGCCCCACGTGGAGCCCAGCGGGAGGCTCGCCGCGCGCGAGGCGCTCCGTGGCCTGCTCCAGGCAGTGCGCTACCTGCTCGTCGTACCGCCCCCCCGTCAGCCGCGAGGCCATGTCGAAGAAGAGCGCCAGGCCGAGGTGTCCCTCCATGAGGCTCGCGGGCCACCGGCCGGGAATGAGGCCGGCGACGTCCTGGATGACGGCCTCGACCGCTTCCAAGCTCTGCGTGCGGAGGGGCCCTGAGAGGAGGGAGGGCCACGGTGAGTTCATGGGGGGGAAGTCTCCTCCCGCGCCGCCGCGCCACGCAAGTCGCGGGGCGCGGGCCGTGAGAGCGCCATGCT
>NZ_DASPHO010000348.1:0-14706 GCF_035629615.1 Hyalangium sp.
CTCGGTGTTCATGACGAAGGGACCGTGCTGGACGATGGGCTCGCGGAGAGGCCTGGCCGCGGCGACGAGCGCCACGCTGCGCTGGTTCGTCGTGCGCATGCGCAGCCGCTTGCCAGGACTTAAAAGAGCGAGGTTTCCCTCCCGCACCTTCTGCGCCTTCCCCTCCGGGCCGAAGCCGATCTCGCCGCGATGGATGAACGCGAACGCCACATGATCCTTCGGTAGCTCGAGCTCGAAAGGCTGATCATCCTCCAGCGTGAGGATGAAGACGATCGGCTGCGTGGGGCGCTCTCGCACGGGGCCCGCCAGGCCGTTGGGCCTGCCCGCGATGACCCGCATCTTGCTCCCAGCTTGCGAGAGCTTCGCCTCGGCGAGCCGCTCGGGCGCGATGTCCTGGTAGTACTGCGGGCACATCTTCTCGTTGGCGGGCAGATTGATCCACAGCTGGAAGCCGGACATCAGTCCCTGCTCCTGCTCCGGCATCTCGGAGTGGATGATGCCGCGCCCTGCCGTCATCCACTGCGAGCCGCCCCCTCGGATGAGCCCCGAGTTCCCCTGGCTGTCACGGTGACGCAGGTTCCCGTCCAGCATGATCGTCACGGTCTCGAACCCGCGGTGCGGATGCGAGGGGAAGCCGGCGATGTAGGCGTTCGGATCATCCGAGTGGATGCGGTCGAGCATCAGGAACGGATCGAGGTGCCGCAGCTGGGGCTGACCGATGACGCGCGTCAGCTTCACGCCAGCCCCGTCCGAGGCCGCTATGCCCGGCAGCACCCCCGACACAGTCCGGTCAGAGGTGGAGATGATGGCAGGAGCCTGGGCTGAGGGCTCGGCTCCGATGCGGCAGCCCATCGTCATCGCGGCCGTCGCCACCATCGAGTCACGGACGAACTGTCGGCGTGTCTTGCTCATGGCTGGAGAGTATGCCCTAGCGGCATATTCGCTTTCCACCTAACGAGCGCTGCCCACGGTGAGCACCGCCCCCGTCGAGTAGGCCGTGAACTCGGGTGCGTACATGGACTGCACTGTCGCAGGCCCCACCCGAAACGTGCCCGCCATGTTCGCCCGGAGCCGGTACTTGAAGGTGTACTCGCCCACGGGCAGCCACTCGAAGAAGAAGTTCGCCCCCGAGTCCCGCGTCTCCTCGTACCAGACGATCCCCAGCTCCCACTTGTGCCGGGACACCACCCCCTCCGGCTCCAGCCCCGCCGCTCGCGGATCCCTCAGGTGCACGTACTCGGCCGCGTGCTTCGTCCGCAGGAAGAGCTGCACCTCCACCTCATCTCCCGGCGCCAGCTTCGCGCCCTCCGCCAGCGGCCGGAGCGTCACCTCCCGGCCCTCGCTCGTGCGCAGGAAGTAGCGGCGCGACACCTGGAAGAAGTCCCCGCGCTCCTCTACTGGCAGCCTCTCCGTCGAGAACTGCCACGTCGCCGAGGCGAACGCGAACCCCTTCGTCGTCTTCTCCAGCACCACGGTGCTGCTCTTCACCGGATCCACCTCGGGCCCGGCGATGACCACCTGGTTCTTCTTCCCCGTGTACGTGTCCGGCTCGAAGACGAACTCCACCGTCTTGTCCCCCACCGTCACCTTCGCGTCCTCGCGGATGCCGAGCGCCCCCTCCTGCCGCAGGTACCCTACCAGCGCGTAGAGGGCCTCCGCCGTGGCCCGCGTGGACTTCCAATGGCTGAGCTTCTTGTCCAGGAGCAGCCACTGGACGAGCCCATCCCTGCGCGGATCCTTCGGCTTGAGCTCCGTGAGCGTGCGCAGCGCGAAGGCCTGCGTCTCGGTGGTGTCGTTGTACCAGAGCCAGCTCCGATCCTCGGGCGCCCAGGACGTGCCCAGCTCCGGGCTCGTCTTCGCTGAGTCCATCACGCTCTCCCACACCCGCTCCGCGTCCTTCGCCCTCCCCGCGCGCTTGAGCGTCAGCGCCAGGTAGCCCTTCAGGTACGGCGAGTGCTCCTTCCAATGCTTGAAGGAGAAGTCGAGGATGCGCTTGCGCTCGTCCGCGGTGAGCGCGTTGCCCGTGTAGCTGGCGTCCGGATAGCTGGAGGCCACGTAGTTGAGGAAGGTGAGGAACTCCCAGCCCCGGTCCTCTTTCATCAGCTTGCTCGAGTACTCCTGGCGGAAGTGCCGCGCCAGGTAGCTCCACGCGTCCTCGGTCAGGATCTTGGGGAACTCCACTTTGTACTCCGCGGCCCGCGCCAGCCCGTGGGCGATGTAGAGCGTCATATAAGGAGAGGGCGGGCCTCCCGGCCACCACGGGAAGCCTCCACTCGAGGTCTGCGCCTCGGCCAGCTTCTTGAGCGAGGCCTGGCGCTGGGCCTTCGCCACGGCCGGATCCAGCACCCTCGCCAGCCCGCGCTCTGCCTCCGGCCCCCCCTTCGCCTCCTGCAGCCAGGGCGTCTCCTCGAGCGCTAGCTTCCGGTTCGGGTCCGCCGCATCCCACACCTCGAAGCGGGTGGCTCGCTCGCTCATGGCCTTCGCCATCTTCGCCACCGCCGGGTACTGCCCATAAAGGCTCGAGACGATGCCGGTGGAGACAAAACGGTTGAGCGTCTGCTCGGTGCACTCGTAGGGGTAGTCCACCAGGTACGGCAGGGCCTGGAGCACCGAGGAGAAGAGCTGCGCGTCCACGGTGACGACGAGCTGCTCGTTGATCCGGCTCGGGTCGTCGTTGTGCCGCAGATCGTCGAAGGTCAGCTCCTTGCGCTCCTTGTCTCGCAGCGTCACGAAGCGCGACTGCGACAGGTGCATGCGGCCAGGGAGCACAGGCACCGGGCGCAGCTCCCCATCGCCAAGGTTCCCGGCGCGCGCGGTGACACGCACCGCCACCATTCCCACCTTCGCCGGCGTCGAGAGCGGGAAGCGCAGCGAGGCCCCCCTCCCCGGCTCCACGGTGAACGGCTGGCTGGCGCTCGTGACGCCGAAGCGGGAGAGCACGCTCTTCTCCGTCTCGGGGTCCAGGATGTCCAGCGTGAGCGTGCCCTGCTGCTTCCGCTCGCTGGCGTTGTTGACCACCACCTCCAGCACGGCCTTGTCACCCTCGCGCAGGAAGCGTGGGACGTAGGGCCGCACCATCAGCTCCTTCACGCTGCGCGCGGTACGCTGCACCGAGCCGCCCTTCAGATCCCGCGTCACCGCGTGCACCCAGGCGCTCCACGCCGTCACCGAGTCCGGCACCGTGAACTCCAGCGTCGCCGAGCCGTCCTGCCCCGTCAGGAGCTGTGGAATCCAGAAGGCTGTCTCCGTGAAGTTCGAGCGCGGCGGCTCCTGGGGAGCGTCCGGTCCACTGCCAGCGGACCGCTCCTCGGACTGGCGGGCGCTGCCTGCCTGATCCAGCGACGGCCTCGCGGCATAGGACGCCTTCCGCTCCGGTGCGCCCGGCGAGCCCCTGATGATCTGGATGATCTCCCTCCGCTTTTGCTCCAGACGTCTCATCCTCCACCCCCCCGCACCTCGCATGCCGTGGCCCTCCAGGAAGAGGAGGCGGTCCTCCTCGGGGGCATTCCACCCGGGCACCTCACCAAAGCCCTCGCCACGGATCGAGCGGGTCGGCGCGGCGCCGAGAGTGGAGTGCAGCTCCACTTCGGGCATTCGGTGGGGATAGAGCGCGCTCACCCGGGGCGGAGCATGGGGCGCGAAGAGATCCAACGACTGATCGTACATATAAGCGAGCAGCTCGGCGGCCCCGGCCTCCACCGGGGCGCCCTTCGGTCCGCGCACCGTCACGCGCCACGTCTCCTTGCCGCCCGGCCGCAGGAGATCCCGGAAGGACGTGAACTCGAGGCTCAGCTCCTTGTCATCGAACGGGACGAACACCGGCTGCACGAAGCGCAGGAGCTGGTAGTCCCGCACGCCCACCAGCGCGACCGTGAAGCCGCCCCGCAGCTCCTCCGTCACGGGCAGCTCGATGACCGCCGGATCCTTTCCACGCGCGAGCTGGCGCCGCTGGATTCGCCTCTCCCCCTGGTACACCTCCAGGAACAGCGGCTGTCCCTCGAAGGCCGAGAACGCGAGCAGCCGCGCCGTGTCACCCACCTTCACCGTGGCCCGCTCGAGCTGCAGCACCGCGGGCAGCGCGATGGGTGCGCTCGCACCCGCCACGAGGAACTCTCTCGCGGTGGTGAACCTCTGACCGAAGACGTCCACCGTCTCGTACTGGAGGCGGTAGGCCCCCGGCTTCAGCGCTGGGAGCTTCAGCCGGGCCAGCCCCTCCGCATCATGCTCCACCGCGCCCTTCGCCTGCTCCACACCCTCCGCCCAGGAGCGCAGGGTGGCCTCGGGAGAGAACTCCTCCTGGGCCCATCGAGGCCGGAGTGCATCGCCGGGCGTGAGCATGCGCTCCTCACCCAGCCTCCCCTCACCCGGAGGCGGGACGACGGGCTCCTCCGCGGGAAGCAATGGCTGCGCCGGCTGCTGCAGCGCCACGAGCCGCCAGCTCCCCTTCCCCGGCTGCGGCGCACCGTCCAGGTTGGAGCGCATCACCCGGAGCTCCGTGGGCCTTCCCTCGAGGAAGAAGCCCTCGTCCGCCTCGACACGCGCCTCCACCGCGACGAAGCCCAGCCGGAAGGCGCGGCTCGCTGAGCGCGTCTCCCCTCCCTCGTCCGTTGCGTCCGCCTCCACGCGGTAGCGCCAGGTGACCGCGGAGGACTTCACCTCGCGCTCGTCTGCTTCGGGAGTGAAGGAGATCTGGAAGGAGCCATCCTCCGTCAGCCGTGAGGTGCCGGTGGCCATGGGTTGGCTCCCTCCTGAAGGGCGCCTCGAGCCGCGGCCCCACCCCCACCACTCGGGAAACACCGGCTCACGGTACAAGCGCCAGCGCACCGAGCCGTTCACCATAGGCAGCCCGAAGTAGTAGCGCACCTCGCCGCGAAACGTGGCCGGCCGGTTGAGCCGCAGCGCCGTGCTGGAGTCATTCAGCTTCACCTCGAAGGTGGGCCGCTTGTACTCCTCCACGCGCACGTGCGCCGAGCCCGAGGGCTTGGTGGAGACGCTCCACCCACCGAGCAGCCGGCCGGCGGGGATGCTGAACTCTCCCGCAGCCGAGCCGAAGGCGTTGGTGCGGACCTCCCGCTTCTCGACGACCTGATAGTTGGGATCAAGCAGGGACACTGTCACCGGGAGATCCGCTCGGGTCTGGTAGCGCGCCTGCTCGTCACCCCCCTGGAAGGCCACGACCTTCCACAGAATCTTCTGGAGCGGCCGGTAGATGCTCCGGTCGGTGAAGACGAGCGTCCGCGTGGCCCGAGACGGCTTGCCGCGCGCGTAGGTGGTCAGCGGGTCTTGCAGCAGCAGGGCACTGCGCCCCCGTCCCACGACGACGAGGAAGCTCTGGTAGTCCTGGACCTCCGGGCGCACGAACGTCACCTCGCCCTGGGAGTCCGTCGGTGCGCGCTGCACCTCACGGTGGCCGCGGCGGTAGTTCATGAGGAAGAGACGGGCCTCCACGCCCGGGACAGGCTGGCCCGTCTCCCCGTCCACCACACGAAGCTCGATCCGGCTTGTCTCACCGCTGCGAGCAATGAGCGTGTAGGGCGTCACCGTCAGGAACACGCCCCGCACCTGGTTGTCCTTCTGCCCGAAGTCACTCCGCGCGGAGGCGACGATGAGGTAGAGGCCTGCCTGTGTGAGGGGTGGAGTAACGAAGGTGCGGTGCTGCTGGAAGTCCGGCGTCGCTGGCAGCTCCGTGGTCCAGGAGGCCGCCGGCTTCTGCCTGCGGATCAGCCGGCTCAGCTCGTCGTCGTCAGGCAGCACGTCATCGCTGTTCGGCCGGGTGAGCCGCTTCTCGAGATCGTAGGGGTACGCTCGGAAGAAGAGGGCGGGCAGGTTCTGGTGCGTCACCTCGATCGAGCGCCGCCGGGGACCATCCGTGCTCATTGCCTCGAGGGAGTACTCTGGCGCCTCCAGCTCGGCGATGAGCGCGGCGCAGCGTTGTCCTCCCAGGCTCTTCGGGTACGCCGCGACGCCGGCCTTCGCGAGCTGATGTGCGCGCACTCGATGATCCGCCTTCTGCTCCAGCTCCGCCAGCAGCCCCTGGCCCATCGCCCACCAGGACACCTCCCGGAAGCCCTCCAAGTGCGCGGCCATGTGCTGGCGAATGCGTGTCTGATCCTCCGCCCGGATGAAGGTCCTGTGGAGCCATGGGTAGCGCACCAGCCGAGCCTCCAGCTCCGCCTCTCGACGGCCAGTGCTCCGGTGCCAGGCCTCCAGGTCCCCGAGGATGGCAGCCCCCTTCATGAGCGGGTGGACGGCTGGATCCGTCAGCTCCACCGTGGGCGTCCCCGCCAGCAACACGCTCAGGTCCAGGGCGTACAGCGCCTGCGACTGCTCCGGGCGCCACGTCGAGGTGTCGGACAGCAGGTCCACCCACAGGTACGCCACTGCATCTCGCAGCGTGCCGCGGATGCCGTCTGGATAGGTGTTGGGCTCGATGAACTCGGAGAATGACTGGACAGGAGTGCTGCCCAGCCGCTCGCGCTCCTTCCACACGTCAGCGAGGGCCCGATGGGCCTCGGTGAGGATCTGCTCCTGCGTCCACACCTTGAGGTCTACCGGCCCCGAGGACTCGATGCGCTCGCGCTTGAGCACCTCCCACCGGTACTCCTGCACGTAGTAGACGAGCGCCTGGGCATAGAAGAGCTGCAGCGTGGTGCGCGGCAGGAGCCCCTTCGGC
Organism: Hyalangium sp.; assembly: GCF_035629615.1. GTDB lineage: Bacteria > Myxococcota > Myxococcia > Myxococcales > Myxococcaceae > Hyalangium. The sequence goes on from NZ_DASPHO010000348.1 coordinate 6,674, forward strand.
CAGGGCTGCTCTCGCAGGTAGCGCACCGCCGTCTCGTGTTCCCTGAGCCGCGTGCGAAGCCGCACCTTGCGGATGAGGGCGAGCGCCCACTCGTCTTCGTCACCCTTGTCCACGGCCTGGGCGAGCCGCGCATCGATGCCCTGCTCAGCGGCCTCGTGCTTCTGATCCTCGATGAGCTCGTCGATCGCCTTCCATGAGGGTGGCGGCTTGTCCTGCGCGAGGGCAGGAGCAGCGGCCGTCAGCGTCGCGAGGAGGAGCAGCGGGACAAGGGCCTGCATCCGGTGGAGCATTGCCATGCGGGCACTCTATTCCCTCTGACGCAGGGACGGATGGGAGCCCTGTTGAAGCTTCGTGCCCCGTGAGGAGCCCGCCCTCAAGGGGAGGCCTCCTCGTGTTCTCGCTACTGGCAGGGCGCGCGGTTGTTGAGCGCGTTGAGATGGCCCTCGGCGGTACCCGTCAGTGACACGGCGTAGATGCCGCCATCCCAGTTTCCGTTGTTGAAGGTAACATGGGCGTAGGGAGCCAGGATCGTGCCCCAGATGCCGATGCTGCCCGCGCTGAGCGTCGTCGCATCCGGGAAGTTGTAGAGGATGCCATGCGCGTCGAGGCCTCCGCTCATCGTGATCCCGAGGTTCGCGAGCGTGGCCGAGGTGCCGCGAACGTTGACCACCACCAGGGAGTCGGCCGGCGCGGTGAAGGCCAGCTGGTTGATTCCGGCGAGGTCGCTGGCATTCACCTCGAAGACGTTCACCTCCGGGTTCGTGCCCGTCAGCGAGAGCAGGATGTAGCCTCCCGTCGAGCGCGTCACCGTGCCGGTGGGCGTCAGGGCCGCAAGCTGGGAGGACAGGCTGCGCAGCTCGGCGAACCGGGCGGCGAAGTTGATGGGAGTGCCGCGCGCCAGGGTGCCTCGGTGGAACGTCACGGTCGCGTCCCCGTGATAGCTCGCCCCGTAGAAGGACTCGCCCCACACGCTGCCACGGGCGAGGGACAGGGTGCCGCCCGCCACGAGCAACCGGGAGACGTTGTTGTTCGGCAGATCCTCTCCCACCGAGAAGTCCGTCAGGGTGATGTTGCCCCCTGCCGCCACCTTGCCCTTCACGTCGTGACCCCCGCTGTAGTTCTGGAGCAGGAAGAGCGTGTAGTCCCCCAGGCGGATGTTCACCGAGGCCACCGTGACCTGGCGCGAGGCAGTGGCCACATGGCCCGCCCCGTCCCCTACTCTGTACGAGACCGTGTATTGACCGGCGACGGCCGGGTTGGCGCTGCCAGAGACGACGATCTGAGGTGTCAGGTCGCCAGCGCAGAGATCGAAGGCTGTGGCACCCGGATCCGTGTACTGCGTGCCGCACATGACCCTCTGGGTGAGCGGCCCATTGACCGTGAGGGTGGGGAACAGCGTGTCGGTGATGTCGATCGTCCGGCTCTTGGAGGCGGTATGGCCTACCCCATCCACGACGCTGTAGCTCACCGTCGCGTGGCCCGGCGGCCTCGAGCTCACCGTCCCAGTCCTCACGATGGCGCCGGTCAGCTCCCCCGCGCAGAGATCCGAAGCCGTGGCGCCTGGATCCGTGTAGGGAGTGCCGCACTCCAGCCTCTGGGTCGCTGGCCCCCTCAGCGTCAGGTCCGGGCTGAGGGTGTCGGCCACGGCAACCCTCACGACGCTGGGAGCAGAGCTGTTGCCGGAAGAGTCCGTGGCGATGTAGCTCAGCGTGTAGCCAGGGTTCGTGTTCGGCACTCCCACGTTCACTGAGCCGGTCACGGTGATGCTGCCCGGAGGCAGCGGGCCCGTGCAGGGATCGCTCGCGGTCGCTCCCGGAGGAGTGAATGAACCGCCCGCGACGCACTCCACTGTCTGGTTCGCCGGCCCTTCGACAGTTACCGTGGGCGCCACCTGATCCCTCACCGTCACGACTCCCGAGCAGGTGGCGGTGTGGTTCGCCTGGTCGACGCACGTGAGCGTCACCCTCGTCGCGCCGATGTCGTACGGACCAGCCGGGCTCTGCGTACACCCCACGAGGTCGCCATCCGGATCGCTGGAGCCGGCGTTGATGTCCGCGGGGACGCCACAGGTGAGCGTCGCGGCGATCGTCACGTTCCCGCAGACAGCGACCGGCGGACTCGATGGGCCCTGCAGGTGGGGAATCTTGCAGAACGAGGTGCACGTGCCGATGCTGGCGCTGCTGTCACTCGTGCGCCCGTTGTTGATGCCGTTGTCGCACTCCTCACCATGAAGCGCATCCACCACGCCGTCACCGCACCAGTTGAGGCGGCACGAGTACGAGCAGGTGGCCCCTGCCGACTGCCCCGGCAGCGCAGGCTGGCCATTGATGCCATCCCCCAGGTCGCACTCTTCGCCGGTCATCTCATCGGAGGTGCCGCACCCGGCTCCTTGCGCCATGGCGCCGCGCACGACGAGGTACGGCGTCCCCACCACGGCCACCTCCTCACCCTGGCTGAAGTCCGCGTAGGTGTGCTCGCCCGGGATCGGAGCGCCCTGGGAGCGCTGAGCGAGCGCCGCGAACGCGAAGGTATGGTCCGGGTATGAGGTGAACACCGAGCGCGCCGCGCACCCATCCCCCGAGAGGCTCCCATCCGACAGGTTGTCCGAGAGCCAGGAGGGGACCATCTGGAAGATGTGCCCGGCGTCGGCGCAGCCCGGCACGCCCGCCACCTGGAAAGCCCCGAACGGCTCCAGGAGCTGCACCGCCGAGGGCACCGGGGCGTGCTGATAGGCGCAGCCCAGGGCGATGTACATGCCGGTCAGCCTCGAGGGTGAGTCGAGTACGAACCGGATCGCGTTCTCAACCAGCTGCGCGGTGTGGTTGGTGGTCGGATCCGTGGAGAGGAGCGCGACGTTGCCGTCGACGATCGCACCCCAGGCGGAGCGGTTGTTGATCGCAGCCTGGAATGCAGCGGTGCCGCTCTCACATGCCCCATCGCCGATGATGATGGCGCGATAGCTCATGAACTGCTCGGCCGTCATCGCGCTCCACTGGGCCGGGGTGACGACGTGGATCTCCGGGACGCGGGAGCTGGCCACCGCCACCGCCTCACGGCTGTTAAGCCCTCCGCTCACGCTGCTGCCCAGGAGCAGCACCTTGTTGGTGCTCCGGCTCAAGGGCTCGACAGGTTCCTCACCACACGCCAGGGCAAGCACTGCAGCCATGAGCGGTAACGTTCGGCTCATGGAGGCCAGTGCCATGTCCCACTCCTTTCGCTGATTCGGGCTGCGGCATGTTACCAGAATATTACCGCTGCGGCGTAATCAGCGCCGTCAGTGCGTCTCGCTCGAACTGCTCCCGCTTGCTGCCATGCTCGCGGCATGCACAGTCCCTGGCTCTTCCTGCTCACCCTTGGCTTCTGGCTTGTCGCGTGCGGCGGCACGCCCGAGAGCTACGTGGAGGGCCGATTCTCTGGCACGCGCAACGGCGGCCCGGTGGACATCTCCTTCCACTTCACCAACGACGGCATGGGCGGACTCGTCTACGGGGGCTTCCTCCGGGAAGACCACCGGGGCAACGAGCTCACCTTCATCAACCTCAGCAGCCGCGACAGCGAGGTGACGGTGCGGGAGTGGAGTGGGCCGGAGGCCATCGACGAGGACACCTTCGAGTTCTTCTTCCGGGAGCTGCCCTCGCCGCCCATCCATGCGGGCACCTACCGGGGCGCCATCCTCGGCCTGCGGCTCAACGACTCCTTCATCCTCGGACCGTCCCCGAGCTACGACGCTCCCGAGCTGGAGTACGAGGAGTTGGAGTGGACGGGCGACCACGAGGGCTCCGTCATCTCCCGCGGCCGCATCACCAGCCGCTTCGTCTACGAGCCGGACCTGCAGATGGAGGCCCGCTTTCAGCTCGTGGCCAACTGCGACTGGGAGCCCTTCCACCGCTACTGCGGCCAGCCGCGCATCGACAACCCGAAGCCCGCTCCCTGGCAGCAGAGCGACTGTCCCCAGGCGCTCATTGAGCACGTGGGCGGCCAGGCCGTGCCCGAGTGGAAGGGCGACTCGCGCATGAGGCTCGGCGCGGTGGACTACGCGTGCAAGGGTGAGGAAGGGCTCTTGCAGTGCTTCGCGGACGTCTCCGGCATCGAGGCGGAGGGCTGCCGCTGGCGTGCCGTGGTGCTCACAGACGGCAGCGTGGACCAGTTCGCGCTCGCGGGCTTCGCGGACCCGGCGTGCGCCCGGCGCTCCTGCAACACCTGGCGCTGACAGGGCCTCGGCCGGGACGGGACTTGCCGAGGCCTTCTGTCTCTGGGCTTCGAGCCCGCCGGTCGCCCGACGTCCCCGCCTGCCTGTCTCTGTTGGCATCGTCATCTGGCAGGTCTCCAGCCGCAATAAGTAACGTCAGGACGTCTCGAACCCAGGGAGTTCGCCGTGGCCCCACGGAAGCCGCAATCGAAGAAGACGCAATCGAAGAAGACGCCGGAGAAGAAGACGCTGGCGAAGAAGACGGCGACTCGCGCGAGGAAGACGAAATCTTCGTCCCAGAAAATGAGCGGCGCAGACGAGGTGGACGCGTACATGAAGCGTCTGCACCACCCGCTGAAGGCCGAGATCGAAGCCGTGCGGGCGATCATCCTGGGAGCGAATCCGAAGGTCGCCGAGCGCGTGAAGTGGAACGCGCCGAGCTTCTACTACCAGCAGGACATCGCGGCCTTCCATCCGCGCGCGCAGGACTGCGTGCATGTCGTCTTCGTCTTCCCGCAGGGCACCCTGCCCTCCAACCGATTCGGCTTCCTGGAAGGCGACTACAAGGACCGGCGCATGGCGCGCTTCCGCACCATGGCCGACGTGCAGGCGAACAAGGCCGGGCTCGTGCGGCTCGTGAACCATTGGGTCCGCGCCATGGACGAGGCCCCCGCTTCGTGAGCCGCTGGTGCGATGCCGCGGAGCGTGAGTTCTCACCGAGGGTCTGGACGATTCAAGCTGCTCCAGCTCCACGGCCAGACAGCTCGACGGCATTGTCTCGCTCTCGCTCTCGCCAGAAGGCCGGGACGCGCTCCAAGCGGCAGCTCCGCGGGTAGCCGGGGACTGGAGCCTCAAGAAATTGACGTTCGAGCAGGGGAAGCTCTTCGCAGGGCCCGCGCAAAGGGTGAGGACCTGGAGGCGAACCTCATGGAGCGCATGTTCCGGGGACGCTACCTCCCCGCTGGGGGCTAAAAGATTGCTGCGCTTCTCGGGAGGGAGGCAGCGGGAATCGAACCCGCGCCGGGCGGTGCGAAACCCTCAGCAGAATCGCGCCCTTACCTTGTAACCGCTCGGAATGACTTGGAGTCGTTATCCCGCCGCGTCCCGTGTCGTCCCGTCCTATCCCATCCCGTTCCGCAGGCTCCTGCGACATACGTGCAACATGGCGGAGGCCAACCCCGTGCGGGGTAAACCGACTCGCTGTGCTTCACGAGGGGACCCCACCCGTCCAGGTCGTCAGAATGTCGTGGAGAGCCCGCCCCAACATCTCCACGTTCGCACCAATGGTGGCCAGGGTCATCTGTTCCTCAGTCATTACGACGGCCCTGTCAGTAGAACTCAGATCCTAAGAGTGGTTCGTCAACGGCTCTTGCTGAAAACTGTTCAGCTCTCCCGACATTCACACGGGATGTCTCCGACGCGTGCTTTTCTATAGGCATGGCGCACGAGCTGGCGCGGTCCGACGCACGCGGTATAGGGCCGAGCAAGAGCTGTCCGACGCACGCGGCACGGGCCGCGCTGGGCGCAGCGACCATGGCTGCCACCCTGGCACGCTCCACCTGCCCGAGCAGGCACTTTCCGGCGCGCGCGGCTCCACCAGCCCAGAAATGGAGCTGTCCGACGCGCGCACAGCGCCGAGTTGCGCACGACAATGGCTGCCGGCTGGCGCCCAACGGTACCACCGGGGAACGAAGTCCGCCGCCCTAGCTGGCAAGCTGGCGCGGCCCGATCCGTGCCCCGCGACGGTGGTGCCGCACTTTGAGCCGCCGTTCCACTAATACTAACTGGAGACCTTGGTCGCCTGACGAATACATTGTCGCCTGCGGCAACTCGGTAGTTTGACGACCTAGGAGATACCAGATGCACCAAGCTAGTGACACGCAAAGTCCCGTTTTCCTGCCCCACCGCGCCCGGCTGCTGGTGCTGGTCGCGTCTCTGTGCGCCGTCAACGTTTCAGCCCAACCTGCCGGGACCACGGCCGCACTACCCGACCTGATCGTGCCAGCTGGGAAGACCCACCGACTCGCGGCGCAGCGCTGGGAGTTTGGGCGCGTGGAGATTGGCGAAGGAGCGACGCTGCAAGTCGCCCCTGGCAGCATGGATATGTTCCATCTGGTGGTGCGAGGGCCTTTGATCCTCAAGGGCTCGATTGTGGCCGAGGAGTTCACTTCCGAAGCCCGCCAAGTGACGGTCAACGTGCCAGGACAACCGCCACTCGTACTAGCCTACAAGAACACCAACAGGGCCGGCGCGGGTGGCTTCGGCGGGTCGGGCGGCGGCAATGGTGGCGGTCCCGGGGCGGCTGGCACATTCGAAGTGGGAGGCGGCGGCGGCGGCGGTGGCGGCCGATTCCAGGACGCAACGGGCGTTAAGAACTATACCGGCAAGGCGGCCCAAGGCGAACGCGGCGGCGCTCCCGGCCCCGGCATGTGCGGGATGAACGGCGGGGACGGCGCTTGGCGTGACGAACACGCCAACGGTGGCGTGGTGTACTTGGAAGTCCACGGCGATTTCGACGGCACTGGGGGAGCGATCCTCACTCAGGGCAAGAACGGTAAGGCCGGAAACGCAGGCGGAAAGGCCTCATCTCCCAACTCCTCCTATGGTTGCCAAAGCGGTGCAGGAGGCGGAGGCGGAGGCGGGCCGGGTGGGCATGGCGGCTACGTGGTCGGCTACATCAAGGGCCGTGTGGTTGCTTATCCTCGCACCGTCACCACGGGAGGGCGCGGCGGCGAAGGCGGTGCTAGTCCGGGGCCCTCAAATATGGTCGGCACTCCTGGGTCGCGAGGACAAAGCGGCAATTCCGGCTCGGTGTTCTGGTATCCGGTCAATACCGCGCCGTAGCGCACCCATGCGGCGCAAAGTCCTCGGAGTAGCCTAACTTAGAGCGGACACTGGCCTATGTAGTGAGGATTGGCCTTCGGAAAGAAGTTGCAGGCGTAGAGGTCCGCATCCTCTTCAATGGGATTGAGACCCCCCTTGAATTCGTTCGCGACGTAGCGAGACGCGAACTCCTGGATACCCCAGCCCGCATATTGTTGCGCGTGATGAAGTTCGTGGCACCAATAGTGCAAGTCGCCGTCGTTGGTCGAGCTGGGAATCTGCTTGAACACGATGAGATCGTAGAGGCAAACGGCACTCGCCCTTTTCAAATGATTTATCGCGATCCTAGGCAAGCTCGTCCTGCCGGGAATGTCGGAGGCCGTCATGTGTCGGCAGACGCCCGCCCGCCCGCGCAACTCCTCCGGAAGCGCCGCTAGGACGTGATCCGGTAGCGGCCGCGCAGACTCCCATAGCCGATTGCGCGCAATGGCAATCTCGGCCGCCACGATAAGGGCGACCGGATTGAGGTCGACGATCCGTCCGGTCTGGAGGAACAGGTTCAACGTTCGCAGGGCGGCCGCCGCATATTCAGGCGGGAAGGGTTGGGAGACGCGCTGCACGTCGGCCAGGATGTCCGCAGCGGCCCCGCCGCCGGCCCGGCGGGCGAGTTCGATCTGGATCTCGCTACTGATCGCGTTAACCTCGGCGGCAAGGTCCGCCACTGAAGCCCCGGCCTTCAGCTGCGCCTGGAGAACATCCTTCAGCGCCTTGTCCACCGGCTTTCCCTCGATCACTTCGAGCACCTGTTTAGGGGCGGCGAGCGGCGCCTTGCTGAAATCCTCGATCGCCCGAGTTGCTCCGCGGATCACCCTCTGCCCCGCCTTGCCTAAATCCCCGCCCACAGTGACCTTGGGCTTGCCGACCGTCACCTTGGGCTTGCCGACGGTAAGCCTGGGTTTCTTGATGCGAATTTTGACCATGCGATTACCCCCCTTTTACAGCCATCTTAGCCGGTACGGCG
>NZ_DASPHO010000349.1:0-2813 GCF_035629615.1 Hyalangium sp.
CCAGCGCCGGCACGTAGCCCTTCGGGTTGATGGCGTAGAAGTCCGCGCCCTTTTCGGTCTTGTGCGTGCCGATGTCGACCCGCTCGAGCTCGAACTTCAGGCCTGCCTCTCGCAGCAGGATGTGCGGGTTCATCGAGCACGCACCAGGGGAGTAGTAGAGCTTCATGGCGAAAACCTCCTAGTAGAAGGGTGGATGGGGGGCCTCTCTATAAGAACGGGCGCGTCGAAGTGCAGTAAAACCGCACTCGGAGATCCGGCATGTCCCCGATCCGTCATTCGTCCCGAGGTAGTGTCCTGCGCATCATGGTGTGGGCCGTGAGCATCGTGCTGCTCCTGGGTATCGGTGCGCTCACGGGATTCGACTATTTCCTCCGCCAGAAGTACGAGCCCACCCTGGGCACGTTCCGGAAGGACGTCACGGACAAGGTCGGCTTCTTCTGCGAGCAGCAGGTGAAGCTGGCCGCGGATCCGTGGTTCCACGAGCCGCGCACCGAAGGCGACGCGGGGCCGCTCCTGAACGCATGGCTGCCGTGGGATCCGAGCCCGAAGCAGCCCCAGGACTCGCCGCTGGTCATCCCCGCGCACCTGCCGCAGACCGGCCCGGCCTTCAAGGACTGGCTCACCTCGGACCTCGACGTCTCCACGCTCGACTTCAGCTGGATGGGCCGGCTCTACGCCTATGACCGCTGGGACATCCTGCAGAACTCCCCCATCCCGTTGGCGCAGCGTATCAACTGGGCCACCCTGCCCATCCCCAACTTCATCCCGCTGCAGCTCTGGGCCAAGTTCCGGCTGCTGCACGGGCTGAGGACGGGGAAGCCCGTCGAGGCGGCCAAGGACGTGCGCCACCTGGCCTGGCTGGCCTACCGCACGGACATGCTCCTGGGCGGCGCCATCGCCGCGGTGCTGCTCCAGGCCGAGCGTCAGGCCTACGACTCGATGCAAGCCCCGCCGGCGGACTGGCATCCCATGAGTCTCGAGCAGGTGGCGCGGATGCGCGCCCTCATCATGTCGGGCCCTGCCTTCTCGCAGCTCTCCGCTCCCTTGGAGGTGGCGAGACAGGCCCGCAGCTGTGGCGAGCCGGTGGTGACGCGCTGCTCCGCGCTCGCGGAGGCCTCCTCCTACGCGACGTACCTGCAGCCGCTGGCCAAGGACAAGTACCGCGAGATCTACGAGGCGTTCGCCACGGAGTTCGCGGAGCGTCCCTGCGCCACCTCATTCTCGCAGACGCTCTGGGAGCGGGGAATGACGGTGCTGGAAGAGCACCCCGACAAGATCCTCCAGGGCCAGATCGAGTGGCCTGACAATCTGCCGACTGCCTTTGTCGGCTCGCACATCCTGGGAATCGTGCTCGCTGTCGGTGCGCCGGGCCTCAAGCAGCTGAAGGCCTTCCAGGCCGAGCTCGACTCCGGCAGCTTCCAGAAACCGAAGCCCTGAGCTCCTGACGGGGAGCAGCGCCTCCCCGAGTCAGCGCTTGATGTTGCGGAACGGGTTGTTGAAGGGCTCGGGGCCCTTCTTCTCCGCCGAGGACGGCTTGCCACCGGGAGCATTGCCCGGAGCTGTCCCCTTCCCACCCGAGGGCCCCGCCGTCATGCGCCCCGCATTCCCCGCGGGGGGCCGGCCTGAGGACGGCTGTGGCGCCCCACCCTCTTGCACCGCGCGCACCGAGAGCCCCAGCCGCTTGCGCGCCAAGTCCACGGAGAGGACCTTCACCGTGAGCCGGTCGCCCACCTTCACCACCTCGGAGGGATCCTTCACGAAGCGCGTGGAGAGCTGGGACACGTGGACGAGCCCATCCTGGTGCACGCCCACGTCCACGAAGGCGCCGAACGCGGTGACGTTGGTCACCACGCCCTGGAGCACCATGCCCTCCTTCACGTCCTCCAGCGTCTTCAGATCCTCGCGCTGTGAGGGCGCGGAGAAGTCCCCGCGCGGATCTCGGCTCGGCTTCTCCAGCTCGGAGAGGATGTCCTGGAGCGTCATCTCCCCCAGATCCGGCCCGAGGTAGCGCTTCGGATCGATCTTCCGCACCAGCGCCGCGTTGCCCACCAGCGCGCCCACCTCCACGCCCAGATCCTTCGCCATGCGCTCGACGACGGAGTAGCGCTCGGGGTGGACGGCGCTCGCGTCCAGCGGCTCCGGGCCCCGGACTCGCAGGAAGCCCGCGGCCTGCTCGAACGTCTTGGCCCCCAGACCGCTCACCTTGAGCAGCTCGCGCCGCGTGGAGAAGGCGCCCTTCTTGCTCCGGTGGGCCACCAGCTTCTTCGCCAGCGAGGGCCCCACGCCGGACACATGCTCGAGCAGCTGCGGCGAAGCGGTGTTCACGTCCACGCCCACCGCGTTCACGCAGGAGTCCACCACCTCACCCAGCTTCTTCTTGAGCAGCCCTTGATCCACATCGTGCTGGTACTGGCCCACGCCAATGCTCTTGGGATCGAGCTTCACCAGCTCCGCCAGGGGATCCTGCAGGCGGCGGCCGATGGACACCGCGCCGCGCAGGGACACGTCCAGCTCGGGGAACTCCTCGCGCGCCACCTCGGAGGCTGAGTAGATGGAGGCCCCCTGCTCGCTGACGGAGACGACGAGGAGCTTCGTCCCGAGCTTCTCGAGCACCTCTCGCACGAAGCCCTCCGCCTCGCGGCTGCCGGTGCCGTTGCCCACGGCGATCAGCTCGGGCTTGTGCTTCTGCACCACGGCGGCGAGCTGCCGGGCCGCGCGGGCGCGCTCATCCGGGGAGCGCTCGGTGTAGAGGGTGGCCGTCTCCGCCACGCTGCCGGTGGCATCCAGCATCACCATCTTCACGCCGGTGCGCA
>NZ_DASPHO010000350.1:0-7893 GCF_035629615.1 Hyalangium sp.
AAGCTGCTCATAGGGCACGGAGACCAGAGGGGCTCCCCCCAGTCCGCCCACCTCATCCGGCTGCTCCGTCATGCTGGCGGAGTACCCTCCCTGCCCTCCTGCACCGGCATGGCCTCCTCCACCGCCACCCGCGCAGTGGCAGTTGCCGCCTCCACCGCCGCTGGCCAGGTTGCCCCGCCCAGCCACCGTGCCGAAGCGCCCGGCCACCAGGCCTTCTCCTTTATAGGAGCCACCGCTCCCCGCGACCTCGTCGAGCGCGGTGCAGCTGTAGTCCCCGGGGTGGTTGATGAAGGCACCACCGCGGAAGCCCGCGCCATCCGCGCTGATCAGACCCTCGTTGGTCAGCGTGCCCGTGGCCAGCAGCGCCAGGATGCCGCCCGCACTCCCATCCCACGGCACCGCCTTCAGCGAGGCGCCCGCGAGCACCTGCACGTCCGTGTACTCCGGCACGCTCACCACCTGAGACACGCCGGCGGCAAAGCCGTACTGCAGCGGCGCCGTCAACCGCAGCTTGTCCTCCACCACCGCCTCCACCCGCGCGTACTCGAACCGCCCCACCGTGCCCGAGCCCAGATCGAGGGGCTGCTGAGCTCCCGAGGCCGGAGCGGGCTCCAGGCCCGTGGACTGGTGGACGAGCACCAGCTCGCCCGCCGCGAAGGCACCGACGTTGGAGATCACCAGTTCCTTCGTCCCAGCCGCCGCGCCGGCGGTGAGCTGCCCGGCGTGGTTGATGACGGTGTCCGGGAGCCCCACGCTCAGCGGGCCGTCCCGTCCGGTGCCGAGCCCAAAGGTGTCCGGCTCCGCCAGTGCGCCACCCGCGAGGAACAGCCCGGCCAGGAAGAGGTGGATCCGCATGGGGCTATGCTGCCCCAGCCGACCGAGAGCGGTCGAGTCTCGGCTTCAGTCGACCCGCTTCACCACGAACACACAGTGCGTCGCGCCCTCGTGCATGCACTGGCTCTCCCTCACGTCCACGCGCTGCGCTAGCGCGAGGGCCAGCCCCCGGACGAAGCCGATGCCCACACCGCACAGCCTCCGGGGCGAGGAATACACGACGCGGACCGTCGCCTTGTCCACGCGCTCGCACTCCAGCCGCGGCGGCGTCGCATGCGGATCCCGACGCACCCCGTCGTGGATGCGCTCGACGTTCTCGACGACGTCCAGAATGGTCCACCCGGGCTTGATGGCGCCTCGGTAGATCTTCAGCAGGTTCGGGACGATGAACTCACCGAAGTCCTCGAGCAGGAACCTCACGGAGCGCCCCGTCTTCCGGGAGGCCGCGGTGACGAGCGCCACGGCCTCCTCGTCGGGATAGCTCTGGAACGCCAGGTAGATCCGCGAGGGAAGCCCCGCTTCCCGAAGCAGTGTCTCCCAGCCCTGCTCGCCGAGACGAGCCTGTGCGTAGCCACGGAGTTGGTTGAAGATGATGCCGTGCATGTGTCTGCCTTCCTCGAACCTGCCGGGATTCGAGGCGCGCCTCCCCGTGCGCACGCCTGATGCATCATCCCATACCCCTCAGGGAAGTCTTCACGCACTCTCCGTGAGACGCTGGAGGTACCGTGCGTTCGCGGGAGAGAAGAAGGGCTGGCGCAGCAGACGAGCCAGTGCGCCCTTGTCGACACACAGCAGCTGGAGCGCGTCGGCCCACTCTCCCAGGATGGCGACAGCACGCACATCCGCGGCCTCTCGGTAGAGGTCATTCAGGTTGTGGACGAGGGCGCTGAGGTCCTCCACCTCCCAGCGCTCGGTGAGCTCCCCTACGAGCACGTGTAACTCCAAGGTGCGGCGCTCGCGTACATCCACGAGCTTGAAGCTCCGGGCGGCACCGCCCATGGCCTGAGCGAGCGGGCCGACGAGCTCATCCGGCCGCACGTCCAGCGCGACGGAGAGCCCTCCATGCAGGAGGCCCGCCTCACACAGGCGCAGGAGTGACACCTCGGGGGGCTCGCCCGGGACGAACGCCTCGGCGGCCGCCGCGGGATCCTTCAAGAGGCGCTCTCGAGCGAGCGTGTCGAGCAGGGAAGCCATACCGCACCCTACCGCTCTCCCGCGGGCGAGGGAGACGAGACGAAGGGGCGAGCCTCCAGCAGCCGACGTTGTCGGCGGCCGAGGCGGCGGCGCTGCTGGGGGTGAAGCGGGCGACGCTGTCAACGAGCGTTCACCGGGAGTCACTGCGCCCCGCCTGACGCGAGGTGGCGGACGCTTCGAGGCAGGGGTAAAGGGGCAAGGGCTCCCATCGTGCCTATAGGAAGCCTCCATGTTCCGCTCCTCTTGTTCGAACTTCCTCTCTCTGGTGCTGGTGGCGCTGTTCGGTGGTCCGCTCGCATGCCTGGACACGATCGAGCCGGGTGAGGGGCAGGACCCCCTGCCGGAGAACGACAGTGGCCGCCGCGATCTGACGTTCGACTTCAGCCTGGCAGTGAGCGACTGGACCGGCAGCTATGCGGACTTTGCGATGGGCCAGGATCCGAAGGACATCCAGTTCGTCGTCGAGCGGCGCATGCTGCCCGCGAGCACGGACCGGGAGAGCGGCTCGCTGTTCCTCTCGAGCACGAACGTGAGCGACGACCTCTTCACGTTCATCTCGTACCCGGTGGGCCGGCTGAAGCCGAACACGCCCTACGCCATCACCTTCGAGATGGAGCTGGCCAGCAATGCGCCCCGCCGCTGCGCGAGCACGCTCGGCGAGCCTGGGGAGGACGTGTTCCTCAAGGTGGGCGCCTCGCTGGCGCAGCCCCTGCCCGTGGAGGACGCCAACACGCAGCGCGTCCGGCTCAGCGTGGACAAGGGCAACCAGTCGCTCGGCAGCACCAGCGCGCAGGTGCTGGGGGACATCTCCAACGAGCTGGAGGAGTGCTTCAACACGCCCTACCGCATCATCACCCGTGACAACCTGGGCAACCCGCTCCGCATCACCACGAACGACGAGGGCCGGGTGTGGCTGTTCGTGGGCACGGAGTCGGACTACATGGGCACCACCGAGCTCTACTACGACACCCTTCGTGTGCTGCTGGAGCCGTCCTGAATTCGCGCAGGGGCACGCCGTCCAAGCGAGAGAACCGGGTACGCGCACTCTGGAGGAGTCCCTTGGCTGCAACCCCTCTCCGCTCCCTCTTGCTCGCCAGCCTGCTCCTGGGCCTGTCGCCAGCCTGCTCGGCGGCGCTCGACGGGCCTGATGATGGCACCGGTCGCCGCGACCTGCTCTTTCTCTTCGACACGAGCACGCAGAGCTGGACCGGCAACTTCACGGATCTCGCCCCGAGCCAGGTCAACGACGTGGGCTTCCTCTTCGAGCGCCGGGAGCTCCCTGCCGAGGTGGGCCTTCCGGGCGGCGCTCTCTTCGTCTCGGGGAGGAACGTGAGCGATGACCTGTTCATGTTCCTCACTCACCCGGTGACAGAGTTGTCTCCCAACACCGAGTACACCGTCACCTTCGAGCTGGAGCTGGCTAGCAACTCGCCCACGGGCTGCGTGGGCGCCGGCGGCGCCCCGGGCGAGAGTGTCTACGTGAAGGTGGGCGCGGCGAGCGCCCAGCCGGACCGGGTGACAAACTCCTCCGGCAACCTCCGCCTCAACGTGGACAAGGGCGAGCAGTCGATGGGGGGCGCCAACGCAAGGGTGGTGGGTGACGTCGCCAACGGCTCGACGGACTGTGTCACCCCGCCCTACCGCTTCATCACCCGCGACAACCGCGACAACCCGCTGCCCATCACCACGGATGCAGCAGGCCAGCTCTGGCTGCTCGTCGGCACGGACTCGGGCTTCGAGAGCACCACGTCCCTCTACTACGACACGATCCGCGTCATCCTGGAGCCGTCCTGAGCCACCGGGCCGGGCGCAGACATGTCTCGTTTCGAGCGGCCGCCAGCACATCCTCGTTGGCGGACGAGCCCCTCGCGGCGAGACTGTCACCGTGAACCGGACCTATCCTCCCTGGCTGCTCGTCTCGCGGATGCTCGGCACCGTGGCGCTCGTCGGCGCGCTGGCCACGGCCCTCAAGCCGGGCGTGGCGCCCCCTTGGGCGGGGCCGGCTCTCATCCTGGCCTTCTTCGTGCTGCGCCTGGGGAGCGAGTGGACGCTCGCTCTGCGCTACCCGGATGAAGAAGGCCGGCACAAGCGCTCGGCGATCCTCAACACCCTGATCGCGGTCGCCGTCACGGCCTTCTGGTTCTACATGCGCAGGCGCGGCTTCTAGCGCGCTCTCTAGACGCTATCCCTAGACATTGAAGCGGAAGTGCATGCAGTCGCCGTCCTGGACGACGTACTCCTTGCCCTCCACCCGCAGCAGCCCCTTGTCCTTCACCGCGGACTCGCTGCCGAGCTTGATCAGATCCTCCCAGCGCATGACCTCGGCCTTGATGAAGCCGCGCTCGAAGTCCGAGTGGATGACGCCGGCCGCCTGTGGGGCCTTGTAGCCCTTGTGGATCGTCCAGGCACGGCACTCCTGCTCGCCCACCGTGAAGTACGTGTACAGGCCCAGCAGCTTGTAGCCCGCCCGCACCACCTTGTGCAGGCCCGGCTCCGTCAGCCCCGCGCTCTCCAGGAAGCCCGGCCGCTCCTCCTCCGGAAGCTGCTGGATCTCCGCCTCCATGGCCGCGGCGAGCACCACCACCTCCGCGCCCTCCTTCGCCGCCATCTCCTTCACCGCGCGCACGTGCGGCGACTCATCCTCCTTGCCGATCTGCCCCTCGGAGATGTTCGCCACGTACAGCACCGGCTTGTCCGTCAGCAGGAACAGCTCGCGGATGGCCGCGTGCTCGTCCTCGGTGAGCTTCTGCCCCCGGACGGTGATGGCCTCGTCCAGCCCGGCCTTGACCTTGTCCAGCAGCGCCAGCTCCGCCTTGGCCTCGTCGCCCGCCTTGCCGCCCATCTTCGCGTTGCGCTGGGCGCGCTCGCGGCGCTTCTCCACCGTCTCCAGGTCTTTGAGGCACAGCTCCGTGTCGACCACGTCCCGGTCCCTCACCGGGTTCACCCCGCCCTCGACGTGGGTGACGTTGTCGTCCTCGAAGCAGCGCAGCACGTGCAGCACCGCGTCCACCTGGCGGATGTTGGCCAGAAACTGGTTGCCCAGGCCCTCGCCCTTGGAGGCGCCGCGCACCAGCCCGGCGATGTCCACGAACTCCAGCGAGGTGGGCACCTTCTTCAGCGGCTTGACGAGCGCCGTGAGCTTGTCCAGCCGCTCGTCCGGCACAGGCACCACGCCCACGTTCGGCTCGATGGTGCAGAACGGGTAGTTGGCCGCCTGCGCGCCGGCGGAGGACAGCGCGTTGAAGAGGGTGGACTTGCCCACGTTGGGCAGCCCGACGATACCAATGGAGAGCGCCATGACGGTTCCTTGGAACAGCCCAGGCGGCGGGCCGCTTCCCGGCGAGCCTGACTAGGCGCGGGTGGAGGGGTTGCTGCCGGGCACCGGCAGGCCCTTGACGAACTGCTCGGCCAGGGCGCGGTGCTTGGCGTCATCCATGCGCTCGGAGATGAGCTTGCTCGCCACATCCATGGCCAGGTCCACCGCCAGGGAGCGCACCTCGGCGATCGCCTTGGTCTTCTGGTCGTCGATCTCGCGCCGCGCCTGGGCCTTGAACTCCTCGGCCTCCTTGCGGCTCTTGGCCATCAGCTCCTCGCGGTACTTCTCCACGTCCTGCTGGTTCTTGCGCATCATCTCCGCGGCCTCACGGCGGGCCTCGGCGATGGCCGTCTTCTGGTCGGCCAGGAGCTTCTCGGCCTCGGCGCGCTCCTTCTTGGCGCTCTCGATGGCGCTGGAGATCTGCTTCTCGCGCTCCTCCACCAGGGAGAGGATGGGGCCCCAGGCCTTCCAGCGCAGGACGAAGAGCACGAGGACGAAGGTGATGAGGGTCCAGAAGATGAGGCCCGGGCGGACCTCCAGGAAGCTGGCGGCGAGGAGGAGGGTGTTCATCGGGGTCATCCTTCGCGGAAGGGAGGGAGGGAACGGCGGGGTTCAACGCAATCAACGGCTCGAGGCTCTCGGCTCCACACACGGGAGCGGGCCTCCCGGCGCGGCGCCCGCGGAGTGCGAGCGCCGGGCCTGGGACTTCCTGCCTAGGTCTTGGTGGCCAGCAGGATGCAGATCACCAGCGCGAACAGCGTGGCGCCTTCGATGAGCGCCGCGGCGATGATCATGGAGGTGCGGATGTCGCCGCCGGCGGCCGGCTGACGGCCCGTGGCCTCCATGGCGGAGGCGGCCAGCTTACCGATGCCAAGGCCGGCACCGATGATGGCGAGACCGGCACCGATGCCGGCGGACAGGAACGCAAGAGCGAGGTTGGTCATGGGAGCACTTCTTCTTTCTTCGTAGGTAGGACCCACTTGGTGGGGGGGTCGTATTCCCTTTTGGACTACCTCCGGCGGCCTTTCGAACCGCCGGGTTCTCTCCGGAGCCCCGCTGCTACCGGCGCCCCGCTAACTCGTCACGCGTGGGCCCGTCCGTGGTCGTGGCTCTTGGCACCCTCGGGGTGGTCCCCGTGGTGGTGGTCATCGCCGTGGCCATGGTCTCCGTGGTGGCCCATGGCCACGCCCATGCCGATGAAGAGGGCCGACAGCATGGTGAAGACATAGGCCTGCACGAAGGCGACGAAGAGCTCCAGGAAGTAGATGCCCATGGCGAAGGGCACGGCCACCAGGCCCACCGCGGCGCTGTTCATCATGAAGATGAGGCCGAGCAGGAAGAAGATGACGATGTGGCCCGCCAGCATGTTGGCGAACAGACGCATCGTGAGGGCGAAGGGCTTGGTGAACAGGCCGAGGATCTCCACCGGAATCATGATGGGCCACAGCCACCAGGCCACGCCGCCCGTGAGGTGCGCCAGGTAGCCGCCGAAGCCCACCGCGCGGATGCCTGCCACCTGCGTGAGGATGAAGGTGAGCAGGGCCAGGGCGCAGGTGACGGCGATGTTGCCCGTGGCAGTCGCCATCCACGGGAACAGGCCCAGCATGTTCATGAAGAGGATGAAGAAGAACGCGGTGAGCAGGTAGGGCACGTAGCGCGGGCCCTCCTCCTTGCCGATGTTCTTGATGGCCAGCTCGTCCCGGACGAAGACCACCAGCATCTCGAAGAGGTTGGCGCCCACCCCGCGCGGCACCAGCTTGGACTTGTCGCGGTTGCTCCAGATCAGGATGGAGCCCACCAGCAGCAGCGCAGACAGAAACATCATCACCGTGTGCTTGGTGAGGGAGAGGTCCAGGCAGCCCTGCATCAGCCCCGGGTGCGCCGCGCCGTGTCCGCCCGCCGCTGCTGCCTCGCCCGCCGGAACGTCGCAGGCCCCCGCCGTCAGGGGGATGAAGATCTGCGGCAGGGGGATGATCTTGTGCTCGTCGCTGAGGGGCACCTCGAACTCGTACTCGGTCGAGTCCGACACGTGGTGCATGATGTACTCAGCCACGTCCGGCTTCTCGGCACCGTCCGCGGACGGCCCCGCGGCGGACACAGCGCCCGCGAACAGACTGGCGAACAGGACCATTGCCTTGCGCATCACTCGTCTCCGCCCGCCGCGATACGAGCCGCGGCATTCACGTAGCTGATCTCCACCCACTGCAGCACCAGGTAGACACCGAAGAAACCTGCGACGAACCCCCACGGCCCCATTCCCCGCGACACCATCGCGTACAGCCCCGCCGCCACCGTCACCGCCCGGAGCGCGAACACCAGGCCCACCGCCTTCAGCGCGGCCTTGAGGCTGCGCTGCGCCGCCCGCCGCTTCAGCGCCAGCGACACCACCCCGGTCAACGACGCCAACCCCGTGCCCCACAGCGCCGGCCACCGGTGCTCCGGCGTCTGCGGCAGCGCCGCCGCCAGCGCCACCCCCACCACCGCCACCCCTAACGCCACCAGCGCATGGCTCTGGAAGCTCTCCCGGGCCCTGGGCGTGTCCTTCACTT
>NZ_DASPHO010000351.1:0-4331 GCF_035629615.1 Hyalangium sp.
TGTTCCGCAAGGACTGGCTGAAGGCCAAGGTGGCGTACATGGAGGCACTCTCGACGAACCCGTTCGATCCGGAGGTCCACGTCGCGCTCACGAAGATCCACGATGAGCTGGGCGAGACGGCGCTCAAGGAGCGGACGAAGAAGGCCGGCGCGCTGCTCACCGGGATGACCGAGACGGGCGTCGAGAACGCGGCCTGGAAGTTCATGAGGGACCCCAAGGAGCTGTCCGGTGCGAACGCCCCGGAGACGCCTGCCTCCGGAGGCGAGAAGGACGGCGGGAAGTAGGGCTCAGCAGAACTTCGAGAACACCAGCGCCTTGCCCAGCGTCTCCGCGCCTCCCGCGCCCGTGAGCTGCCGCACCAGCGCGAGCACATCCGGCGCCTGCTCCACGTGGCGGGACACGAGGTAGAAGCACTCGATCGCCGCCCGATCCAGCACGGCCTGGGGCTCCTCGGCAGCCTCGCCCTGCTCCGCCGCGCACAGCGCGGCCACCGCTGGGTGCCCTGCCAGCGCCAGCCGCAGCGTCGCCACCCGCAGCACCAGGCGGAACACGTACGCGAGCAGGCTCGGCAGCTCCGTGAAGGGAGCGCGGAGCCACTGCGTGATTCCATAGTTGAGGAAGTACTGCTCGACGCGTGCGCCCTGCGTCGCCATCAACCGCTCCCACCGTGCGGCGTACTCGCGCCACGCTCCCTGGGGATCCCCCTCGGCCTGCTCGGAGCCCCAGAGAGAGCCCAGCACCCTGCGGACGAAGGGGCCGAAGCGCTCACCGCGAGCGTGCACCGCCCGCGACTTCAGCATCGAGGCCACCAGCCCTGCACAGGGCCCTCCCGGCACCTCCAGCGCCAGGAACTCCTGGTGCATCGCCTCCAGCGCTTCGGGCGCGTCAAACGGCTGGAGCAGGGCCTGTACCACCTGCTCCACCTCGGCCTCGTTGCCCGCGAAGGGCTCCGGGCTGCGGAAGACGGAGTCCAGCCGGAACGCCAGCTGTCCCAGGAACATGAGCCGCGAGGCGAGGGGAAACTCACGCCGGTGCAGGAGCCTCAGCGCGGCGGCGCGCACGAGCTCGGCGTGAACGACGTAGGCATCCCCGGGCTCACCCGGGAGCGCTCGTGCCGCCTCCAGTCGCGGCACCTGCTCCAGCGGGCCGGGCACCTGCTCCAGCGCGCCCTCCTCCAGGAGCAGGAGCCGGGCCATCTCCGGACATGCGAGGGAGCCCGCCACCTCCACGTGCTCGATCCACTTCCAGACGATGCGCGGGAAGGTGACGCAGGGATCAGGAAGGACCTTCTCTCCATGGCGGCGATGGAGGGAACAGAGCCGCTCGGTATCGAGGAAGGGACAGCTCCCGTCCGAGCCCATCCGGATGTACGCGCGCTCGGCGGGAGGACCTTCGGGGTTCGGGAGCAGGAGCGACTCCACGCGCTCCTCGTCCGGGCTCCCCTTCACTCCGGCCTGCAGCTGCCACAGCTGCCCCTCGCTCACCGGTACCCGGAGCCCGACACAGCAGGTGTCCTCGCACCGGTCGGCGAGGCATCGGAAGTCCAACACTCTCTTCGCGAAGCGGGGGGACGCATCCATGGGGAGGAGGACTCGGGGCCAAGGGGTCGCCGGGACGATACCGCGTCTCCTCCACCCCGTGGGGTTGCCCTGGAAGTGGAGTTGCGGTGCATGATGCGGCAGGCTGACGGCGCAGCCTCATGCCTGACGCCCTGAGCCGTGGGAGGTGACCATGAAGCAGGAGCAACCCATCGCCGGACTGGGAGAGGGTGCTGCCGAGCCACCGGACGGCGCCCCCCCTGTGCCGCGCGAGCTGGCCACCTCCCGCGCGCTCCAGGCGTTCCTCGCGGCGACCCTGTCGGGCTCCGAGCAGGATCGAGCGCTTCGTGCGCGCACCCTCCACATGCTGGAGGGACACACCCCCCGTGCCTTCGAGCGGTGGAAGCTGAGCCCGGTGCTGGAGGAGGCCATCCGCGGGCTGGAGAACTTCTCCACCGAGTTCCCTCTGGGCCTGACTCCAGACCATGGGCTCGCGCGCCTGGACGCGGCCTACATCCGCCACGAGCGCAACCTCCCCTATGCGCTTCCCGCGCACGCTGCCTTCACGCGCTACGTGGAGCACCTGGATCTGACGGGGGATGGGCTCTACGCGTGGTTGATGAGCGAGCTGATGAAGGCGTGCGGGCTCTCCGTGCCGATCGCCTTCCCGGAGCGCCCCTTCAAGCCCCTCTCCCGCCTGCTGGACCTGTACTGGGTCACGCACCTCCACCTGCTGGACACGCGCTACCTCCGTGGCCCGCTGCGAAGCCCCGAGGCCCCGCAGTGGACAAAGGATCTGCTGGCGGAGGCCCCCTGGCTGCTCGAAGAGGGCCCCCTGGGCCTCGCGGCCGAGGTGGCCATCTGCCTCCAGCTCGCGGGGCACGCGGGGAGCGCGGCCCATCAGCGGATCCTCGACGCGCTGGCCCGAGAGCAGCAGCCCGATGGTCGCGTGCAGGACCCGACCCTCGACCAGGCTTCTGGAAGCGTGGACTCCCACACCACTGCCGCCGCCCTGCTCGCCTTCGCAGGTGCCGAGGAGCACCGCCCCAGCGGCGCGCGCTGAAGCTCCCTGCCGGGGCCACTCCCCAGGCGCCCTGCCCTGCTCAGTGACAGGGCGCCCGAATGAGCGGAGCCTACAGCTTGCGGCGGCTCGGACGCCGCAGCAGGCCCAGTCCCAGGAGCAGGGCCAAGGCGCTGACTGCCGCGCCCCCAGCACCCGAGCACCCGCAGCTGCCGCCGGAGTCCCCGTCACCGAAGCCGGGAGGCGGCACTGGAGCCCGCTTGCCCATGAACACCGCCGTGCTCTGCGGGGGCACGGTGAAGGTGCCGGAGCTCGTCGCGAAGGAGGCGTTGCGGACGACGGTATCCGCGGACTCCTTGAGGACCGGGTGCAGCTCCATGGCCACATCCTTGAAGGTGTCCGACGCGAAGCGCTGCTCTTCATCGGTCGCGTTGAAGAGCACCACCGCATCCGTGGTCCCTCCCACCACGGCGAGCCGCTCATCCAGGATGTGCATCACGATGAGGCCGGCGATCTGCTGCGGCCCGGTGTTCTCGAAGCGCACCCGCTGCTGGATCTCCTCCGCCGTCCGGAGCCGGAACAGGCCCGAGCTCTTGCGGATGCGGACCACTTCCTGGAAGTGCGAGAAGGCCTTGGCGATGTGCTCCGGCGTCGGCTTGAGCGCCGGGTCCGCGAGCAGCTGCTTCATGATGGGCCAGTTGTCATCGTTGTCCTCGGCCGGCGGCAGGCCCACGCCCCAGTTGTTGGACTGGTAGGTCCAGTCCAGCTTGTTGAACCAGTCGCCCGAGTTGTAGCTGTTACGGTCCAGGGACTTGGAGCGCAGCAGCTCGTCGCCCGCGTGGAAGAACGGGATGCCCTGGCCCAGCGCCACCAGGCTGATGCCCATGTTGTGCATGCGCACCCGCGTGTCCATGCTCGCGGCGCGCGGCGCCTTGAACTGCACCGCGTCGAAGAGCGTCTCGTTGTCGTGGGCCGACACGTAGGTGATGACCTCTTGCGGGTCCAGCGTGTAGCCCGCGGGATCACTCCCGTACTTCAGGTCCGAGCCCTTCACGGACATGCCCGCCGCGCTCGTGAAGGAGTAGTCCCGGAGGTTGCCGGCCAGCCCCACGCGGATCCGATCCATGTGCTGCAGCAGCAGCGTCTTCTGCTGGTCCGCCGTGCCCTGGTTCGTGCTGTTCGGCTCATAGAAGAGGCCGCTGATGAAGCCCTGCTCCTGCAGGCCGCTGAACGGGCCGCCGCCGCGCGCCGCGTCCCGGAGCCGGTCGCTGAAGGTGCCCATGCCCGTGCCCGGCATGTTGAGCTGCGTGGCGTTCACGCCGCGGGCGCCGTTGGCCACCTCGCCGAAGTTCCAGCCCTCGCCGTAGACGTAGATGGACTTGCCGTCCACCCCGCCCTTGTCCGCCGTGAGCGCGTCCAGCGCCGCGCGAACCTTGAGCATGTTGGACTTCATGTGGTGGCCCATCAGGTCGAAGCGGAAGCCATCCACCTTGTAGGCCTTGGCCCAGGTGACGATCGAGTCCACCATGAGCTTCTCCATCATGGCGTTCTCGGTGGCGGTGTTCTGGCAGCACGTGGAGGTCTCCACGTTCCCGTCGCCGTTGAGCCGGTGGTAGTAGCCGGGGACGATCCGATCCAGCACCGACTTCGGGTCCTGCCCGGCCGAGTTGGTGTGGTTGTAGACCACGTCCACCACCACGCGCAGGCCACTCTGGTTGAGCGACTGCACCATCTCCCGGAACTCGACGATGCGGGTGGTGCCATCCGGGTTC
>NZ_DASPHO010000352.1:0-8960 GCF_035629615.1 Hyalangium sp.
GCCTTCTCCACCGCATCCATCGCCAGGGTGCGGAGCGTGTTGATGGACTTCGTATCCAGCGCGTCGGTCGTCATGAGTGGGAGTTCCTCTTCTGACCCCTGAGTGGAGCGCACCATGCCGCAAGCGCGAGCCGGACGCCGCACCAAACGCGCGGAACGTGCGGGGTGGGACGGAATGTCAGACCGGCGTCGTACATTGGCGTGACTGAAATAGGGCCGGCCCTGGTTCGTTTCAGGAAACGGGCGGGGTGCTCGTCAGGGGTCGGCGGTCATCATCCAGGGGGATGGTCATGGGTCATCTGTTCGTTCCGGCGGCGCTGGCGTTGTGGGTGGCGGTGGCGGTGGTGCGCGCGTTGGCGACACCGGCCACGGCTCCCGCCCCAGCCGTAGAAGTGAAGGTCCAACAGCTGCGCCCCGTGGAGGCCGCCGGCAAGTCCGTGTCGGAGGCCGATCGGGCGCAGCCAGCAGTGCACGGAGAGGGCTGACGCCCCCCGCGCAGAGGCAGTGTCAGAGCTGACAGGTAGAGCGTGGGTCACGAGGACATGTGCCTCGGAGGACTCGGCGGCGGTGTCCGCTCATTTCAGAAACACGGAGGGGCACCTGTCCTGTCTGGCGGGTGTGGATTCAACAGGGGGGATGGCCATGCTTCAACTGTTCATTCCAGCGTTGCTGGTGCTCTGGGTGGCGTGGGTGGTTCCGCGCTCCCGGCGTCGCACCCGGCGTTTCAAGCTGAGCGCCCGCGCCCGGTAGCGTGGGGCTGATTCGAAGCACACGGGCCCTGGGGGAAACCCCGGGGCTCTTTTTTTACCCGGCTGTGAAGGGATTCACACGGTGGCAGCCCCGCAGGTGTATATGTGGCGCCACATGTCCTTAGAGAAAGCCCTTCGAGAGATGATTCGGCGCGAGCTGGGAAACCGGCTCGCTCCGCTCCAGAGGTCCATCGGCCAGTTGGAGCGAGGCCTGGCATCGCTCCAGTCGGTGCGTGACGTGACAGGGCGGCTGGCGCCTCTGCTCGGTGAGCGCGGCAGGCAGGTGGTGATGCGGCATGCTCAGGCGCACGTAACCCCTCAGCGCGCCGCTCCCCCTGCGCGGACTCCGGCGGCGGCTCAGGCCTCGAAAGCCAAGGCAGCGCCCGCGGCCTCCTCGTCCCAGCTCTGTGCGGTGATCGGCTGCAAGAAGCCCAGCCGCTCGAAGGGCTACTGCTCGGCGCACTACCAGAAGCTGCGCCTGCTGGTCCGGACGGGCCGCCGCCCGAAGGACTGGGTGGATGATGCCACGCCCCAGTCTGCGCGGGACATGAAGCTGCCTCGTGGCCGTGCCGCCGGGGGGGCGCGCCAGCCCGCGCCGGCCGCGCCTCGCGAGCCGCCCAAGCCCAAGGCGTGGGTGCGCAAGAAGGGTGGCGCGGGGATGGTCTCCCTGCACTGAGCAGGGAGTGAGCCGAGGATTCCCTACATGACAGGTCACACGGCCGTTGACAGACCTGCCGGGGGATGGGATTCGGGCGGCATGAGTGAGCAAGGCTATCCGGTCTACGTGGCAGTGCAGCGCCCCGACGGGCAGGTGGAGCAGGTGCGCGTGGGGACCGCCGTCAGGCAGGAAGACGGCTTCACGCTGCGCATGGGCGAGCTCTTCATCGGAGGTACTCCGGAGGCGGCCGCTCCGGCGCCCCGTCGGTCGTCAGTGGGCGGGGCTTCCGCCAGCGCGGGCGAGGTGCCGACGTTCCCCAACTACGGTCGCAGCAAGGGTGGCCCCATCCGCGGCGCTACCCTGCAGGATCTGGAGTACTACGCCAACGGCGCGCGGCGCTCCCTGGCGGACCCGGGCAAGGCGCGCTGGCATGACAAGGAGCGCGCGCTGCTGGCGTCCATTGAGGCGGAGATCTCCCGCCAGCGTGGAGGAGGTGGCGGGGACGAGGAGCGAGGCAGCTCCGCCACGCGGATGGATGAGAACGAGCCGCCCCCGCACACCGACGACGACATTCCCTTCTAACCCTTCCCAGGCGGGTGTGGTTCGCAGAGGTGCGTCCGCGCTACGTGCCGCGGCTCAGAGGGCCACGAGGTGGCTGTGGGGCAGGTCCGCGCACGGCAGCCGCACGGTGAAGGTGGTGCCCTGTCCCTCGGTGCTGCTCACCTCCACCTCTCCCGAGTGGCCCTCCACGATGCGGCGGACGATGGGGAGCCCCAGCCCGGTGCCCGTGGCCCGCGTGGTGAAGAAGGGCTCGAAGATGCGCTTCTGGATCTCCGGAGTCATTCCTTGGCCGGAGTCGGAGATGGAGAGCCGCAGCCGCGGGGAGCCTGGGCTCTCCTCGCGCTCGATGCGCACATTGAGGTCCCCCCCCTTGGGCATGGCCTGGAGGGCGTTGTTGAAGAGGTTGGACAGGGCCACGTGCAGCAGCTGCACGTCCACCAGCGCGGGAGGCAGGTCCGGCGCCACCTCGCGCTGCACGGTGACCTGGGCGCCGCTGGTCTGGGCTCGCAGCGCCGCGGAGAGCGCTCCCTCCACCACCGACTCGAGCGGCTCGGGACGGGGCTGAGGCTGCACCGGCCGCGCGAAGTCCAGCAGCCCTCGGACGAGCTCGTCCAGGCGCTGAACCTCCTCGATGATGATCTCGAGCAGCGACTCGTCCTGGGTCTCCAGGCGCCGGCCGGGCACATGGCGCAGCGCGGAGACGCAGTTGGCAATTGCTCCCAGGGGGTTGCGCACCTCATGGGCCATGGTGGCGGCCAGCTCGCCGAGCGCCGCCATCCGTTCGCGCGCCACGAGCTCTGACTGCGTCCGGGCCAGCATCTCCAGGGATTGGCGCAGCTCCAGGTTGAGCGCGGACACCTTGAGCTGGGCGCGGCGCCGCTCACCGAGCGCGGCGGCCAGCAGCAGGCCGGAGATGCTGATGGCCCCGAGGAACGACTGCAGCAGGAAGATGCTCTGGCTGATGCCCTGCGGGTTCTCGAGGTGGGACTCGAGGCCCGAGGGCTGGGCGTGGCTCGCCACAGCGGGGGGCTCTGGCCTGGCGAAGGGGCCTCTGTCGTGCTCGGTGTGCCAGATGGCGACGGCTGAGAGGATGAGGGTGGCGAGGGTGGTGCCATGGGCCTCGAAGCGCAGGGCGGCCCAGAGCATGAAGGGGAAGGCCAGATAGATGAGCGGGTGGAAGGTCCACTGCTCCGAGAACTCGCTGCGGAAGATGGCATGCGCGACCAGGATCAGCACGAGCACCAGCGCTCCCAGCTCCCAGCGGCGCCGAGGGGCCCAGTCCTTCAAGCCATGCAGCCAGGTGAGCAGCAGCGGCGTGATGACGAGCACGCCCAGGCCATCGCCGATCCAGAACACCTCCCACATCTGCCAGTACTGCTCCCAGGTGGCCGACCCCAGGCCGACGATGACGCCCACGGACAGCAGCGAGGTCAGCAAGGCGCTGAGCCCGGCCGCCAGCGTCACCAGCCCGATGACGTCGCGTACGCGGTGCAGGTCGATGCGATGCCCGACGAAGCGGCGCAGGAGGAAGGCACCGAGCAGCCCCTCGAGGGCGCCACAGACGGAGACCATGAAGGTGAGCCATCCGCTCCGCTCCTCGTGGTGGATGAAGAAGCCTATCGAGATGGCGGTGAGCGCCACCGCAGGCCAGTGCCGCGTGCGGGTCACCAGCAGCGCGAAGAGGACGAGGCCGCTCGGGAGCCAGACAGGAGAGACCTGCATCGAGGGAACGGAGATCTCCCGTGCCACCCAGGCCAGGCCGGAATACAGCGCAGCGAACAGCGCGAGACGCACCAGCGGATGCCAGCGCCGCAACATGAGATCGATCTGCACAGCTCTCCCCCCCAGCCAACGGGGCGCGGTTCCACATTCGAGGGGGGGGGCCAATCTTCTCCACCGCACGTGGGCCGCGCACGAGGAGTGTGACATGGACGGGCTTCTCGCGGAAAGCGGCTGAGGCAGGAGTTCCACGCGGATGGTAAGACGGCGAACCATGTCCTCGCCGCAACGCACCGGAGTGTTGAGTTCTTCACCCGCCAAGCCCTCGGACAGGCTGGAGCGACGGTCTCCAAGAAGGTGGGCTTGGCGGTGGGTCGTGAACGGGGCCATGGCGGTGGTGGTGGTGCCGGTATCGCTGCTGGCGGGCGTGTGGGTGGGCTCGCTGTCCTCCAAGACGGTGCTGGCGGCGCTGCCGGCGCTGCTCATCGTCGCGGTGGTGCCTCCGCTGTGTGTGGTGGGCGCGGAGGCCTGGGTGGGCCAGCGGTTCGCGCCTGGGCGCATGCGCTGGGGGCGGACGGTAGGCGTGGCCCTCGGAGTCCAGGTGCTCCTGCTGGGAGGCGCGGTGTGGGCAGGCGCTTCCGCGCGGAAGCTCGGGGAAGCGACGGTGCTGACGCTGGTGGAGGCAGCCGTGCTGGCCACGGGGGTGACCTGGGTGGCACGGCCCTCGGCTGCCTCGGGCTCTTCTCCTGAGAGGAGGTCCGCGTCATGAGCCGGATCCGAGGCGTGCTGGCGCTGATCGCCGCACTGCTCGGGGTGCCAGGGCTCGCGGCCGCGGCGTGCCCGGAGCGCGACGCGTGGCCGACGCAGGACTGGCGCAAGGCGACGCTGCCGGCCGGGCGTGAGCCCGCGCTCCAGGCCTTCGAGGAGTACGCCTTCACGAGGGTCGGCAAGGACGAGGAGCGCAAGGGGGTGCGCACGGACGCGGTGGTGATCATCCACCGGGGGCGCCTGGTGTACGAGCGCTACGCGCGCGGCTTCAAGGCGGAGCATCGGCACCTGGGCTGGTCCATGTCCAAGAGCGTGACCAACGCGCTCACGGCGCTGGCGGTGGCGCGGGGCGCGCTGTCACTGGACGACTCCATCTGCAAGCACGTGAAGGCGACGAACGAGGTCGCGTGCGCCATCACCGTGCGCAACCTGCTCGAGTTCGGCTCGGGGCTGGACTGGAAGGAGGGCTACGAGAACGACTCGCTCCAGACGTCCTCGGTCCTGGCCATGCTCTACGGCGAGGGGCGGCGGGACATGGTGGGCTTCATCACCTCGCACGCGCTGAGAGACAAGCCAGGCACGAGCTGGGAGTACTCCTCGGGGGACACCACGCTGCTGGCGGGGGTGGTGGGCGCGGCGATGAAGCCCCGCTTCGGCGACGGGTGGGAGTGGAAGCTGCTGCTGGAGCCGGTAGGCGCGCGCAGCATGGTGCTCGAGCGGGATGCCAAGGGCACGCTGGTGGGCTCCTCGCTGCTGCATGCCACGCCACGCGACTGGGCGAAGCTGGGCTTCCTCTTCCTCAATGACGGTTGCTGGGAGGGCCACCGCCTGTTCCCCGAGGGGTGGGTGGCCGACTCGGTGGCTGTCTCCGAGCCCCTGAAGCACAAGCGCGTGGACTGGGATCCGGGGGATGTGCAGGGCCGGCAGCTCTGGCTCAACCGCCGGGTGCCGGGCCTCCAGGACGAGAAGCCCTGGCTGGATGTCCCCGAGGACGCCTACGCCATGCGCGGGCACTGGGGGCAGTCCGTCACCATCATCCCCTCGCTGGACATGGTGGTGGTGCGCGTGTCGGATGATCGGGAGAAGGCCTTCAAGCTGAACACCTTCCTCGCCCGCGCCATCGCGCTGGTGGAGGGAACGCCATGAAGCGGACCCTGCTCGTGGTGCTGCTCGGGGCCCTGCTGCCAGCGCTGTCTGCCTGCGAGAGCGGTGGCTGGCGGACGTACGACAACAACGACCTGGAGCTCGTGACGGTCTACACCGCGAAGGACGCGTGCACATGCCTCTTCGTGATGGAGCGGGAGGATGAGTTCTGCCGCGCCTTCGTGAAGGCCAACCCGTCCGTGGCGCACCTCACCATCGACAGGGAGAAGAAGGTGGTGGAGACCTCGGCGCTGCTCCTGTGGGGAGCCCGCTCGCGCTACGTGGACGAGCGCAGTGGCTGCGTCCTGGACCCGTGAGCCCGTGCGGGAGCCTCAGCCGCCCTTCCAGAGTCCATGGCGGCGAGCCCTGCGTCCCAGGGTGACAGGGTCCATGCCCAGCGTCACCGCCGCGCGCCGCAGCACGCCACCATTCTGCTCCAGCGCCTCGCGGATGAGGTCCCGCTCCACCTGCTCCATGCGGGCCTTCAGCGAGCCCCCCGACATCGTGCTCCCCGGGCGCGCGCCCACCAGCGCCGGGGGGAGCAGCCGCCGCGTCACCATCTCCCCCGGCTGGGACAGCAGCACCGCGCGCTCCATCACGTTGCGCAGCTCGCGGGCGTTGCCTGGCCACGCGTATGACAGCAGCGCCTCCTCCGCCTCCGCGGCGATCCCACTCGCCGAGCGCTTCAGCGCCCGGTTGAAGAGCTCCAGGAAGTGCCGCGCCAGCGAGAGCACGTCCTCCGGCCGCTCACGCAGCGGGGGAAGATCGATGGTGAAGCTGTTGAGCCGGTAGAACAGGTCCGCCCGGAACCGTCCGGCGCGCACCTCCTGGGCCAGGTCCCGGTTGCTCGCGGCCACCACGCGCACATCCACGTGGCGCACCTGCGTGCCTCCCACCGGCCTCACATCTCCGCCCTCCAGCACGCGCAGCAGCTTGATCTGGAGGTTGGGCGTGGTGTTCTCGATTTCATCCAGGAAGATGGTGCCGCCATCGGCTAGCACGAACAGGCCCGGGTGGTCCGCCACCGCGCCGGTGAAGGCCCCCTTCACATGGCCGAACAGCTCGCTCTCCAGCAGCGTCTCGGTGAGCGCGCCGCAGTCCTGCACCACCAGCGGTACGTCCCCGCGCCCGCTCAGCCGGTGGATGATGCGCGCCAGCACCTCCTTGCCCGTGCCCGTCTCACCCTGCAGCAGCACCGCCACCCGGTGTGGCGCCGCCACGCGCACCAGCTCCAGCACCCGCTGCATCGCCGAGCTGGAGAACCCGGGGCCGTCACCCGTCGCGGGGCTCGGAGCGCCGGCGGCCCCGCTCATCAACGCGCGCTCGCGCAGCAGGTTGCGCTCGAGCTCCAGGCCCATGCGCCGCTGCTCCGTGCGCACGCCGTGCTCGCGCCCCGCATCCAGCACGGCCTGCCGCACCTCCTGCACCTCGAACGAAGGGCCCAGCGTGCGAAAGAGGCTGCCCGAGTTGAACAGCCCGAGCAGCCGCTCCGGCGCCGCGGGAGCGCAATGGACGATGCGAGCAGCCATGTCGCTGGGTGGGGCGGCGCCCGTGTCATCCACCTCGGCCATGCGCCGCGCGCCCAGCTGCTCCACCAGCGACAGCGCCTGCACCTCGTCCCAGCCCGCCACCAGCAGCACCGCCACGTCCCCGCGCGCCAGCAGCGAGTGCACCTCCGCCGGCGTCTGCGCGAAGCCCAGCCGCGCGTGCCCATCCAGCGCTGTGCGGATGGTGCGCATCTGCGAGTCCGTCGCGTACGCCACCGCCACGTGCAGCGCGCTCTCCAGCAGGTAGCGCACCAGCGTGACGCGGTCCGAGCCCTCGAAGATCTGGAAGGCCACGCCCAGCGCCGTCACCGTGCCGCCCTCGGCGCCCTCCGTGTCGTGCCGCCACCGCACCTCGCCGCGCACTCGGATGCGCGCATGCGAGTCCGGCAGCGAGAACGCCATGTCGATCTCTTCCCCCTCGCGCGGCCCCTCCGTCGCCCCGCCCCGCGGCGTGGCCACCAGGCCAATCCCCGTCTCGCTGATGTTGACCGACCAGCACCCGTGCAACGCCGGCTGCGTCACCACCTGCACGTACAGGGGCTTGCGCGGGCTGCGATCGGCAAACGACGTGTCGAGGGGTCGCTTCATTCGTGAATCTTCACGCTTCAAAAATGAAGTATGGCCTCAGCTCATTGAAATTTCACGTCTCGGCTGCTGCCCTCCAGGCAAGGAGGCTTCACTGCTGAAAGCAAGCCTCCGAGCCAACCCCTTGTTTTCCCAGCCATCGAGACATGGCCCGGATCCTGCTCATGGAAGACGACGGCAGCGGTTCGCGGCCTTCCTCCATCAGGTCCCTCTCCGGTCACTCCCATGCACGCACACCTCGAGTCGACAAAGCCGGTGATGGACCTGGACGTGGAGCGACAGCTCCGCCATCGGATGGCTATGGCCAGCCCCACGGATACGGCACGCGGGATGTTCTTCAACGGGGCGCTGGAAGTCGCACGCGCACTCGGTGGGAGCGAGACCGCGGACCGCTGCCAGCAAGTCATGGGCGAGAAGCGCTTCATCGACTTCTTCAATTACCCCGTCGTGGATTTGCTGCACATGTCCCTCGAGGTGATCCGTCTGGTGGGCCCCCGTGCGGGTGGGCCGGCCGGAGTGCTCAGGCGCATGGGTGCGCAGGCGGCCCGGGACTTCCTGGCCTCGGGTCCAGGCAAGACGATGCTGCTGCTGACGGACAAGAACCCGCGGCGGGTGCTCAGCCAGTTCCCCGCCAGCTACCGCACGGTGGTCAGCTTCGGCGAGCGGCGCGTGGCCTGGTCCGTCCAGGAGCGCACCGGGCTCTTCAGCTCCCAGCGAGACTTCCTGCCTCCTGCGTACACCAAGGGGTTGCTGCAGGGCGTGTTGGAGGGGGCAGGTGCCAAGGGCGTGAATGTGAGCGGCCGTCCCACGGGGATGCTCGACAGCGAGTACGACGTCTCCTGGGAACGATAGAGCAGGGGTGCTCGTTCGTTTTCCCTGGCGCGCGGATTTCCCGTTGGCAAGAAGAGGCGCCGTCCTTGCGGTTCCGGGGATGAGGACGGCCAGCAGCAAACTCCCAAGGGATGAGGGATGAAGACCATGCGGCTCGACAACGTGAAGGTGCAGGGCGGTCAGCGGGATTCGCTGGAGATGCCGCCTGTATGTGTGTGTGGGGCTGGCTCGACCGGGCCCTCACACCCGGCATCGCCGACGTCGGTGCCCACCTGTCACGAGTGCGGCGGGAGCCTGCCGCAGGCCGAGGCCTCCACGAGTCAGGAGCGCCGGCACCTGCAGGACTTCCTGAGCGCATTTGTCTGAGGCCTGAGGCGCTCTCTCTGTCTGGATTGGGATG
>NZ_DASPHO010000353.1:0-14792 GCF_035629615.1 Hyalangium sp.
AGGCTGGTGACGGCCACGTCGTCTCGCGCGTCCACCTCCAGATCCAGCACCATGCCCTCCAGGACCTGCGAGCCCTGGGCCGGGTGCAGCCACGTGACGGTTGGGCGCGAGGTGTCCGTCACCACCAGGGCGGTCACCTCGGGAGCCACGGTCTCGTGTCCAGCCGAGTCCCTGGCTCGGGCGAGCATGCGCAGCGTCCGCCCCGCCGAGCCTGGGGGCAGCGGCACGCGGAAGGAGTAAGGGAGGCTGGAGGCCACGAAGCGCAGCGGGCCCGCGAGCCCGCCCTCCACCAGCACCTCCACGCTGCGGATGGCCACGTCATCCTGCGCCGCCACCACCAGCGCGAAGTCCCGGCCCTCGGTCAGCCGGGCCTCCGGACGGGGCTGCGCCACGGCGACGGTGGGCGCCCGATCCTCGCGCAGCGGCAGGATCACCACCTGGCTGCCCACCTCGCGGCCCCCCGAGTCCACCGCCACCGCGCGCAGGCGCAGCTCGCCCGGGCGGTCTGGCACGGGCACCTGGAAGGTGAAGGGGGGAGTGTGCAGGGTGAGAGGCAGCGGCACGCCGTCCACCTCCAGCCGCACATTGCCGACGGCCACGTCATCCTCGGCCATCGCCACCACGGTGAGCGTGCTGCCAGAGACCGCGGGGGTGCCATCCGGGGGCGAGAGGATGGCGACGGCGGGCGGCTGGTCCTGGATGATCTCGATGGGCTGGATGACGACGTCCGCAAACTCCGTCCAGTTGCCGCTGATGTCCCGGGCGCGCGCGGAGATGAAGTACGGCACCGGCACCGTGGAGCCGAGCTGCGCCAGCGTGGGCACCGTGAGCGAGTACCGCACCAGGGGCGCATACACATCGAAGGGCGATCCCGGTATGGCGTTGGTGGGCGGGAAGCCGCCCACCGTGTTCACCACGCGCATGTCCGTGGCGCTCGGGCCCGCGGAGATCTCCACGCGATCCACCAGCACGTTGTCGCGCGCCAGCACCTCCACGAGCACGGAGGTGCCCTCCACCACGTTGCGCCCCAGCACGGGCCGCAGCACGTCCACCAGGGGTGCCGCGATGTCCTCCTCGATGCGAAGCGGCTGGTCGAGCACAGTCTGGTGCCCTTCCTTGTCCGTGGCAACGGTGCGCAGCTGGAGCGCCGCGTCCGGCCGCCCCGGCACCAGCGCCACGAACCCGGGCGGCAGCTTCACCTGGCCCCGGTAGTGCCTCAGCCGCTGCAGATCCTGGTCCTCGGGAGGCAGCGAGCTCACGGCGTGCCGGAGTGCGGGATCGGTGATGACGACGGCCCCTGTCACCTCATCCACACTCCATGGGATCTCCAGCCCCTCACGAAGGAGCAGGGCCGGCTGGCCGTTGATGAACAGCTGCACATGTGCGACCGCGGTGTCGTCCACCGCCACGGCATCGAAGGTGAGCTGGATGCTGCCCTCGGCGATGGTGGCACCGGGCGTGGGGGCGGCCAGCGCCAGGGCGGGCGCACGGGGCCGCCGGGACTCGATGAGCAGCCGCGCCTCACGCGTGTGGCCTGCGGTGTCCGTGAGGGACACCAGGAGCACGGCGGGGGCTCCGTCCCGGCCCACGGGGGGAGTGAAGGTCACCTGCCGGGTGAGCCTCAGCGGCGCCCCCGTGAAAGACTCCTCCTTCACCACCTGCTCGCCGAACAGGACTCGCACGGAGACCAGGCCCGCATCATCCTCCAGCAGCATCCCCAGCGTTGCGGGAGTGCCCTGCAACATGACGACATAGCCGCTGTCCAGCTCGGTGCGGGTGAACGTCTCCACCGCGGAGCTCAGGGACTGGAAGGTCACGGACGGCGCCACATCGGGGATGACCCGCACGTAGGAGGTGTCCGAGGCCGTGGCGCTGCCCGCACCATCCCGAGCGACCACGGACAGCGCGACCGGGTAGCCCGAGGCGGGGAGCGGCAGGGCGAGGGAGAAACGGTAGGGCTGGGGCGTTCCAGACGAAGGAGGGCCCACGCGCATCACCTGGCGCGACGTGCCGTCCACCCACAGCTCGAGCTGATCCAGGCGCGCGTTGTCCTGGGCATTCACCAGGACCTCGAAGACGGTGTCCTCCACCACCGACGCACCGTTGCCGGGCGCGAGAATGGAGACGGTGGGGGGTTCCGTGTCCGCCCGGGTGACGAGCGGGACCGCGGCGCTGCCGACAAGGCCCGCTACGTCCTCGGCCAGCACCGTCAGCTGGGACTCCCGCGGCGCCTGACCGAGCGGGAGCCACACGGATCCCTCGATCCGCTTCACCTGGCCGGGCGGGGAGGCCGTCTGGCCCCAGGTCCACCGCTGCACGGCCACGCGCTCACCGGTGGCCTCCGCGCGGAGCTGGAGCTGCGGCGTGCCCCACCCTCGCAAGGCCAGCCGGGTGACCGCCAGCTCCTCGGCGCCCGGGGACACCTTGGACAGCTGGACGTCCACCTCCTCCAGCTCGATGTCCTGAGCGGGAAAGGACAGATCCGCGAAGAAGGCGGGCGCGGAGAGCATGAGGCTGCCGACGCCCTCGGGGAAGGAGGAGCGGAAGGCCTGGAGGGCGGCACTGCCCTCATGCCCCGGCTTCACGGTGTAGCGGAAGCGAACCTGGGCCTGGGCGCCATGCCCGCTCGGGGAAGGCTCCACGCTCAGGCGCAGGCGGCCCGGCGCTTCCCGCTGGGTCCCCTGCCCTTCCCCCGGAGGCGAGAGGCGGAGCCGCCCCTCCAAGGCCTCGACGGTGAAGCCAGGCCCCTCTCCCGGGATCAGCGTGGCGCGAGGCACCCCCAGCCCCTCATGCGCCGCAAGCGCCTCCACCTCGAAGTCACCGATGCCCGGTACCACCACCGTCGAGGTGGACAGCACCCTCAGCCCCCGCCGGACGCCGACGTCATCGCGCACGTCCACAGCGACAGGCTCGGTGCGCTCCTCGGTGAGGGTGGCACGAGCCGTGGGGAGCACCACCTGGACCAGGGGAGGCCCATCCGGAGCCAGCTCACAGCTACGGCTCACCACGCCCGCGCGCTGGGCTCCGTCCGTGACGCGGGCCATGAACGTGACGGTGCGGCGGCCCCCCGAGCCCAGGGGTGGGAGCTGGAAGGGGATCTCCTCCTGCCATGAGCGAGGCCCTTGCGCGGGAGGCTGACTGATCGCCACGGGCTCGCCCTCGAAGGTGACCGAAGCCTCCCGGATCGACACGTCATCCGTGGCGGAGACCCGCAGCTTCAGGGGCGCGCCGGCCACACAGGTGCGCTCATCCGGGCCGCCCAGCAGTGTCAGCGTCACCCGTGGAGGGGCCAGATCCTGCACCTCCAGGATCTCGAAGGACACCTGCGTGGTGCTCGTGACGTTGCCGCCCGCGTCGTATGCACGGGCCGCGAGCGTGTGGAGGCCCGGCGGGTAGCGGCTCAGGCCCACCGTGCCGGCGAAGGTGCCCAGGTAGCGGCGGCTGATGAGGATCTCCCCGGGCATCACCGGGTTGGGCTGGCGCACCTCCTCGAAGCGCTCGCTCTGGGGGCCCAGCGGCTCGCGGCCGTCCACCGGGGGAAGCTCCTGCCCATCCACCACCGCCGCGACGCGCACCACGCGCACGTCGTCCTCCACCTGCACGCGCAGTGAGAAGGCCCCACCCTCGTTCACCTGGAGCCGGCCCGTGGCGGGAGGAAGGGGCGAGGTCAGCAGCGCAGTGGGAGGCTCGGTGTCCGGTGCCACCTGCAGCGTCACCGTGGCCAAGCCGGACTGGCCGGCGGTGTCGCGGGCCTCCGCGCCCACGGTGAGCGGAGCGCCCTGGGAGATCGAGGGCGCACGCACGGTGAGCGGCAGGGGTCTGGAGACGTCCATCGGCGCTCCGGACACCGGCAGCGGCCCCTGCCGCTGGCCACCGGAGAGGCCCACCAGCCCGACGACGCCCTCGTCATCCGCCACCGTCACCACGAGGCGGACGTCCTCGCCCTCCTTATAGAAGCTGTTGGGTGCCGGAGAGGTGATCGAGACCACGGGCACCTCATCCCTGCGGGCGCGAACCTCCAGCGAGCGCTCGCGCGAGAGCCCCGAGGTGTCCGTGGCCACCGCCTTCAGCACCAGGATGCGCCCGGCCGCCGCCGCGGGGACAGGCACCTGCCAGCGGAAGAGCCGGTAGAGCCCATCCACCACGCCCCCGCTCTGGGTGCCCACGGGCTGCCCGTCCAGCTCCAGCCGGACGTCGCGCACGCCCACGTCGTCACTGGCCGCCACCTCCACGGAGAGGCTCCGCCCGGCGAAGACGAGGCTGCCCTCGGAGGGTGCGCGGAAGGCCACCAGCGGCGGCTCGGTGTCCTCGTTCACCTGGAGGGCCACCTCCGCGGCAGCGCTGCGCCCTCCGGAGTCCGAGGCCACTGCCCGCAGATTCAGGGTGCGTGGGGGGCCGGCGACGGAGATCGTGCAGCGATAGGGCGGCAGGGTGGCGCGGCAGGAGGAGTGTCCGTCCGAGAAGAACTCCACGGCGGACACGGCCACGTCATCATCGGCCTCGGCGATCAGCTCCAGCTGCGTGCCGATGGTGGCTCGCGAGTGGGCCGTGGGGAGCACGAAGCGCACCGTGGGCGCCGCATCGGGCAGCACCCGGACGAGCACCTCGGGCGCGGAGCCCATGTTGCCGGAGGCGTCATAGGCGCGCGCGCCCAGCCGGATCTGCTCACGCCCCTGAAGCTGGGCGGAGCGCAGCAGGGTATGTGTCAGGAAGGAGCCCGGCTGAGCTCCGTTGGGCCCGGGGGACTCGTCGGTGTCCAGCACCGCCCCTTCGAGCAACACCTCCACGCGGGTCACCGTGGCGTCGTCTTGGCCGGCGACGGTGACCACCAGATCCTGCGTCTCCGGCACGTCCTCCAGCGGGCGCGGCACGACGATGGAGACCGTGGGGCGCGAGGTGTCGCTGACGACGAAGACCTCGCCACTGGCCTGAGCCTCGTTGCCCGTCACATCCCGCGCGGTGGCCTGGAGCTGGAGCGTCCTCCCGGCGGCCGAGGCGGGGACGGTCCAAGAGGTCCGGTAGGGCGGAGAGCGCGAGGCGCCCACGGGAACACCGTCGACGCGCCATGTCACCTCGACCTCCCCCGCGCTGTCATCCACCACCGAGGCCGTGAGGAGCTGCGCGGTGCCCGCGAGCACCTGGCTGCCCGGCACCGGCGTCTGGAGGGCGATCTGGGGTGGAGCATCGGCGACGACGGAGGCCTCCAGCGAGGCACGGGCCTCATGGTCCGCCACATCGCGGGCCACGAACTGCAGCCTCACGAGCCGGCCGATGCTGGTTGTGGGAGGCCTCCACTCGATCGAGAACGGCGCGGAGCCAGCCCGGGTGCCACCCAGTCCCTCCCCCACCAGCCGGGTGCTGCTCACCTGTGCGCCATCCACGAGCAGGGACAGCTCCACCCCGAGCGTCACGGCGTCGTCCTCGACAAGCCCCGTGAGCACCAGAGGACGGCCCGCGGTGGTCTGGACGCGAGGTCCCGAAGGGCTCCGGAGGGAGACGAGCGGCGGCCTATCCCGAGCGATCCGGACCAGCACCGTGGCCCCTCGCGCCGTGGCACCGCTGGCATCCACCGCCTCGGCGTACAGCGCCACGACCGTCCCAGCGGTGCCGGAGCGCGGCACATAGCTCACCTCCCACTGCGGCACGGCGACGGGCCTGGGAGGCTTGGCGGGATCCGCTTCCTGGTTGCGCATCTCGATGCGCGGCGTGCGGCTCGTACCGATGAGCGCGCCATCCGCGTAGAAGCGCACGAGCTGGAAGCTCCGGGGAGACAGCTCGCCCGTGCGCCAGTCCCCGCTGGTGAGGCGCACCGTCTGCGGCAGCCCCTCGAGCAACAGGGCGCCGGGCAGGGGCTGCTCATAGACGATCGGTACCGAGCTGGCCCCCTGCCCCGGCTGCACCTTCAAGGTGAGCTCCGCAGCGCGCGTCCGGGAGCCGTTCGTGTCCACCGCCACCGCGCCCAGCACCATCTCGCCCCCTGCCACGGGAGGCGCGCGCAGCTTGATCACGAAAGGAGGAGCGGTCATCCGCGAGGCGGCCACGCCGTTGACGAGGAACTCCACGGAGGCCAGCGCCACGTCGTCCTTGGCATGGGCCTTCAGCTCGAACTCGGCACCCGCAACCACCTGGGCTGGCGAGGAGAGGCTGATCTCCGGAGGTCCATCCAGTACCTCCACGACGCGCAGGGCGGAGTAGCCAGCGTGGTGGGCCTCCACGCGAGCAGTGCCAGGACGCAGGCCCACGGCGCGCCCGTCCGTGCTCACGGTGAGCACCCCCGGATCCAGGCTGCGCCAGGTGGTGCCCAGAGATCGAGGGGACAGATCCACCCGGCGCCCGTCGCTCAGCACGCCCTCCAGGCCCAACCGCAGCGAGCCTCCCACGCGAGGAATGAGGGCGGAGGCCGGCAGCACCTCCAGCCGCTCCACCACCGCGGTGGAGTCCACCACCACGCGCGCCGTGGCGGTGTAGCCTGCATAGGAGACCTCGATGTCCGTCTCGCCATTGCCGCGCGCCACCACCTGTCCATCCTCGGTGACGGAGGCCACCGCCTCTTCGATCGAGCGGTACTCCACACCCTGGTGCGGACCGGACAGATCCACCTCGCCCGCGATGGCGAAGCTGCCCGTCACCTGCAGAAGCACGCGCTGACCGAAGCCCTCGGAGAGCAGCAGCGGCGAGGGCTCCACGGAGACGCCCACCACCGGGTCGAACGTGGAGGACTGCGTGAACTCGACGGCCGAGGTGTGCACCATGCGGCCGAAGGCGTCCTTCAGCGCCACGTCCGCGATCACCACCCCATCATGGGGAATCTGCTCGGCGGTGAGGGGGATCGCGAAGACGATGCGGCCAGGAGTGGCGCTGGAGGGACGCGCCAGCACGCGGCGGGCCTGGAGGAAGGAGACGGGCTCGACATCCTCGAGGCTTCCGTGGACGCGGCGGAGCTCCTCGGCGGAGGCGCCGACCACGGAGGCCTCAGCGGCGATCGCGCCTCCCTCATAAGCCAGCTCCAGGGTAATCGTGTGGTTGGCGAGATCAGCGCGGACGCGCAGCGGCGCCGGGCCGAAGCGGGGGGGTGGGGCCGTCGCATCGAAGCGCTGGGTGAGGGCCGTGTCCTCTCCGTCTCCTACAGGCCGGGCCACCACCTCCAACACCCCATCCTCTGGGAACGGCCGAGAGAACGACACGAGCGTGTGGAAGGCCACTGCCCCCGCCTGATCCCTGTCCACCACCACATTGGACAGCGAGGCGAAGGTGCCCTCGGTCGCGGACTGCCCGCTCACCGAGATCAGCACCTGCTCGGCGGGGCCCTGGACTTCGACTCCGACCTCCACGGTCGAGGCACCCGGCCGCAGAGGAACCAGGGGAAAGGCGGAGGTCACCGCCGCCGACCAGGCCGTCAGCGGCAGCACCAGGGCGAGCACCCATAGACAGAGCCGCACGCGCTCTCCCACTCCTGCCATGCACCTCATGCATGACTTCACACAGGGTGAACGTTCTAGGGCTTCCTGTCACGCGTTGGCTACAGCGAAATTTCTTCCAGCGAGCGCATGGCGCGCTCAGGGGTTGCTCGCGACTCAGGGATCCGGATCCGGCAGCTCGCCTGGGGCCAGGTCTGGATCCGGCTTCGGAGGGGGCTGCTGGTTCTCGCGGCCCGTCCGGTGGGTGCCGTCTGGCGCGGTGAGGTCTGGCCTCTCCGGAAGCGGCGGCCCTCCCCGGCGATCCTTGGGCGACAGATCCTGCGCGAACTGCTCCGCCACCGTGTCCAGCAGGGTCGTGAGGGCCTGGCGGAACAGGTCCGGCTCCTTCCCCACCTTGAACGGATCCAGGTGCGCGGCCCCCGCCTCGATCTGATCCAGCTCGAACGGGCGACGCCACAGCTCGCTGCGCCCATCCAGACGGAACATGCGCCCGTAGCCCTTCATGTAGGCACCCGCATGCCCCTTCTCGCTGCGCATGCCGTAGTCCTCGATGACGAACTCCACCACGGCATCCGCCCCCAGCGGCACGAGCAGATCATAGTCCGGCGCGTTCGCCGGCACCTCCTCCACCAGGAAGCTCTCCAGCGCCGAGGCCACCCGCGCGGGATCCAGGGTGCTCGTCCACGGCGCCTCGCGCGGGAGCTGGTGGGCCGTGGTGACACGCAGGCGCTCGGAGATCTCGAAGCGCGTCACCGCCTTGACCAGCTTCGCCTGGAGCCGGCGGTCCGCCTCCTTCGGCTCGAGCTTCTTGAGCTTCTCGCCGTACGCCCCGTCCTCCCGGAAGACGCG
Organism: Hyalangium sp.; assembly: GCF_035629615.1. GTDB lineage: Bacteria > Myxococcota > Myxococcia > Myxococcales > Myxococcaceae > Hyalangium. The sequence goes on from NZ_DASPHO010000353.1 coordinate 8,268, forward strand.
GCTCTTGGGCCCCGCCTCGTCATCAATGCGGGAGATGAAGGCCGGCTGTGCGACCCGGTCCAGATCCGCGCCGGACAGCCGCGTGGTGGCACACCCCGAGAGAAACGCCAGGACGACAAGGAACACGCATCGCGCCATTCCCCACACATACCTCAAGCCGTGGCGGGCGGCCCTGCCTTCTCGTTGCCCTGGGGTTGCAGCCTTGTGAACGACTGCTACCCTTTGGGCCGTGAGCCCTCCTACCTCTCCCCCGCCCCCCATCCGCAAGAAGAGGCTCGGCGAGATCCTGATGGACGCCGGCCTTCTCACCGAGACCCAGCTCCGATCCGCCCTGGCCGAGCAGCGCAAGTGGGGCGGCAAGCTGGGCCACACCCTGGTGCAGATGGGCTTCGTGGACGAGAGCTCCATGGTCCACGCGCTCTCTCGCCAGCTCCACATCCCCGCCGTGGAGCTCGACACGCTGCAGCCGCCCGAGTACCTGCTCCAGCTCTTCCGCATCGATCTGGCCGAGCGCTACGGCGTCTTCCCGGTCGCCGCGGATACGACGCACAAGACGCTCACCCTGGCCAGCTCGGATCCCACCAACGTGGAGGCGCTCCAGGAGCTGGCCTTCCACACCGATCAGAAGATCCAGGTGGTGGTCAGCAGCGCCTCCGCCATCGAGCGCGCCATCCGCAAGCACTATTATGGAGGTGCCTCCAACACCACGGCCGACCCGGAGCAGTTCGGGATCCGCGAGCCCACCTACGAGCTCACCCCTCCGCCATCTCCCCGCCTCTCCTCTTCCTCTGCTCGGGAGGCCGAGCTGCAGGAGCGGGTGGACGCGCTCAGCCAGCAGGTGGCCGATCTGCAGCAGATGGTCGCCAGCCAGGCCCGCTCACTGAGCGCGCTCATCGAGGTGCTGGAGTCCCATGGAGCCCTGTCGCGCGAGGAGTACTTCTCCAAGCTGCGCTCAGGGCGATGAAGGCCTCCACGGTGCTTCGCCTCGCTAGACGAGCAGCTCCTCCGCCGTCACCTCGAACACCTGGTTGCCCGTGAGCGCCTCGGTCCGGCGCAGCCGCTGCTCGGAGAGCTCGGAGACGAGCACGAGGATCTGCGGGTGCGTCAGGATCAGCGCGTCGAAGTCCTCGCGTGGCAGGCGCAGCAGCGAGGTGCGCCGGGTCGCCATCACCGTCGCCGTGGCGGGCGTCTTCGAGAGCAGGGAGATCTCTCCGAAGAGCTCCCCCTCCTTCAGCCGCGAGAGGACCTGATCGCCCTTGCGCGCCTCCACCTCGCCCGAGAGGACCACGTAGAGCCCGTCCGTGTTCTCTCCCTCGCGGACGATGACGTCGTTCTTCATCACCTCTCGGGCGCGGAACTTCTCCACCAGCGCGCGTCGATCCTTGCGCCCGAAGGGCTCGAAGAGCGCCGAGGTCCCCATCACGTTGGACAGCATCCGCTCCCGGCAGAACTTCTTGAGCGCCCGAGCCAGCTGCGGGTGCTGGCGCGACAGCTCCGCGAGCACCGGGGCCGAGATCTCCAGGAGCTGCGTGTCATCGGACACGCTCTCCACCGAGGCCATGCGCGGCGCCCCGGACAGGAGGGCCATCTCGCCGAAGAAGGCGCCGCTGCTCAGGGTCGCGAGCTCCTTGCGATGCCCCCCCTCATGCCGGAAGACCTGAACGCTGCCCTCGCAGATGACGTAGAAGGCATCCCCGTGGCTGCCCTGCTCGAAGACACGCGAGCGCTGCGCGAAGTGGCGCAGCGGACAGCGCTCGAAGAGATCAATGAAGGCCTCCCGCGGCAGATCCGAGAAGAGCGGGATGGTCGGCAGCGCCTCGGCCGAGGGCGCATCCGAGGGCGCCTCCTCCGTGAGGATGATCTCTTCCTCCTCCTCTTGAAGAGCAGCGGCGGGTGAGGCGGCGGCGCGCTGCCTCATTCCCGAGAGCGCGGCCTGCTCCACCGCATGCAGCAGCGTGTCCTCTTCCAGCTCCAGCTCCGTGAACGCCGTGGAGGGCCTGGAAGTCTGGCTGGGAGGAATCACCACGGCCGAGTGTCCTGGAGCAGGCGTCACCGCGAGATCGCTCTCTCCGCTCCGGCGAGGCCGGAGCCCTGGTGGCGCGGAGCTGGCGGGAGCTGGCGCCACGGAAGGAGCCTGGGGCGGAGGCTGGCTCACGCTGGAAGCAACGGGAAATAGCGGCTCGCTCAGCGCGGCCCAGGAGAGCTTCTTCGTCCCCTGCCCCAGCTCGACCTCGAGGGCCGTCTCTTCGGACGAAGCAGCCTGACTTCTCTGGGCCGGCGCGGCCTCAGCAGGCTTCGCGGGAGGCACCTGACGTGGAGGCTCCACCGAGGCGATGGGGGCCACTGCGGGCGGACGCGGGGCGGCGGCACGAGGCGCCAGCCCCGGCGGCGCGGCCGGCACCGAGGGCGCAGTGGGCTCGGCGGCACGAGGCGGCTCCACGGCCTGCGGCGCGGGCGCGGCGGGAGCCGTCGGTGGGGGCTGGGGAGCACGCACAACAGGCCCCGAGGCGGACGGCTGAGCGCGAGCCACGGGTTCTGCCACTGGCGATACGGCCCCCTCGGGAGCGGGTGCGGACGGCTGAGCACGAGCCGCGGGCTCTGCCACTGGCGGTGCGGGCGGCGGGGAGACCGAGGCGGGCGGCTGCACACGGGCCGCTGGCTCTGGCGCGGGCGGCACCGCCGCTCGAGGGGCCGTGGGCGTCAGCTGAGCCTGGGCCAACGCAAGATGCGCTGCGCTCGGTGCCACCGGAGCTGGAGTGAGAGGCACGCCCTGGACGACGGCGATCTCCTCGTCGTCGGGCGGCTCCTCGCGGATCTCCAGCGGCGCATGGACCGGAATCTCCATCTCAGGCGGCAGGTCGCGCGAGTACTCCGCGAGCTGCATCTCCGGCGGTGGCGGCGGGATGATGGCCCTCGGAGCCGGTGCAGCCTCGTCCTCCTCCGGGAGCTCGAGCGGCGCCGCGGCCGGCCCCATGGAGGTCGCCATGTGCTCGGTGAAGGTGGGGAGCTCCACCTGGCGAGCGCGTGCCACCGGGCGCTGGGGCACCCCGTTGCCTCCCGCACTCTTGCGCGCGTACAGGTCCGCGAGCATCTGCTGGACGCCCTTGTGCGCCGGATCCAGCTCCAGGATCAGCTTGCTGGCGGCGATGGCGCGCGGCAGGAAGCCCTCGCGCGCGAAGCCCGTGGCGGCCAGCTGGTACGCCGAGATGGCGCGATCCTTCTGCCCGGCCTTGGCCCACGCGTCTCCCATGCGCAGGCGCGCCTGGTAGTCCTTGGGCTCCCCCTTGCAGAATTCCTCGTAGAACTCCGCGGCTTTGGAGAAGCGGCCCTTGGCAAAGGCCTCGGTGGCCTTGTCCCTGAGCTTGCGCATCTCCATATCAGCGTGCCCCCTCCGCCACGGAGCCGCTCTTGGCCAGCGCCGCGCCGGCCGCATCGCGGACCCGCCGATAATAGTCGCTCTTGAGGGCGTCGAGGGCCTCCGCCTGCGCGGGCGTGCCGATCTTCTGCAGCGCTGTGGCCGCGGCGACCCGGACCTCCGGCAGATCGTGGTACAGGTCCCTCGCCACCGCCTCCGCCGCCTGGGTGTCGCCGATCTCGCCCAGCGCCAGCAGCACCTCCCGCCGCGCCACGCTCGAAGGATCGTCCAGCGCCTTGGTGAGCGTCCCCACCGCGTCCTTCGCCTTGAGCCGTCCCAGGATGCTGGCCCCCAGCACCGCCTCCGCGCCCCCCTCGCGCACCACCGTCTGCAGCGCCTCCGCGCCCGAAGCCGGCGCCCCGAATTGATTCAGCGCGTCAAGCAGCAGCAGCTTCTCGCTGGAGAACTGCGGCAGCAGGGACACGAGCACGTTCTGGCCGGCCTCCCCCTGCTGCGCCAGCGCCTGGGCCAGCGCCTTCTGGAGATCCCGCTCGGCCTCGAACATGCCGCCCTTGGCGGCCTCCACGCCCTCCGGCCCCAGCCGGGCCAGCCCCACCAGCGCCGCGGTGCGCAGCGTCACGCTGGCGTCTCCCGCGTAGCCCTTGAGCAGCTCGAGGGCTCCGGGGGCCTTCACGGATCCGAGCGCGCGCAGCACGGCGGCGAGCGGCTCGAGGATCAGCGGCTCCATGTCCTCGACGAGCTCCGCGGGCACGCGAGGCTGGACCATCACCCGGCCCGCATCGCGAGCGCGCTGGGCGTTGAGGGCCCGGATCCGATCGAAGAGCAGGCTCTGCTTGGCATTGTTGGCCCGCCCCTCGCCCTTGTGACCGTGCCCATCCTCCGAGGCCGGCGCGGTCGCCGAGGGATCGAACCCGGAGCCGTACACCTGAGGCAGCGGCGTGGGGACCCAGTCCTGGCGCGGCCCCTCGATGGCCTTCAGCTCCTGCTCGTACAGCTTCTGGAGCGCCGGGGCGGCGGAGGCATCCCCGATGGCGGCCACGGCCTCGACCGCGAGCATGCGCTGCGCCGTGTCCGCGGCCGTGAGCAGCGGCAGCACCTTGGGCAGCGCACCCTGGGCCGCCGGGCCGAGGCCGATCACCGCCTGCAGCCCGCTCTCGACGCTGGCGGGGCGGGAGAGGCGCTCGATGATGGGGTCCAGCGGGCACCCGCGCGTGCGCATGGCGCGGGCCGCGTCGATCGCGTCCTTCCGGGCGCCGTCCAGCGCAATGGTGCACAGCGCCGCGTCGGTCTCCGGCGAGCGCGGCAAGGTGGCGATGGCATCCGTGGCCAGCGGGCTCACAGCGCTCTTCTCCACGGCCACGGCCTGGAGCTTCTGCACCGACGAGGGATCCCGCAGCTTGCGCAGCGCTCCGATGGAGGCCTCGCGCAGCTCGGGGAAGCTCTCGTCGAGCAGCAGGGCGATGGCGGGCACCGCGCTCCGGCTCCCCGCATCTCCCAGGCCCCGGACCGCGGCAGCCGCCATGACGACCTGACTGTCCCGGACGAGCGGCATCAGCCGGTTGATGGCCTCCGGGCGCCCGCTCTTGCCGAGCTCCTCGGCGGCTCCCACCTTCTCAGGGACGGTGCCCTCGTTGAGCGCGAGCAGGTTGCGATCCCAGATGGCCTTGGACTCGGCGGCGACGGCCTCGGCCATGGCGCCGGGCACGTTGGCGGACTTGAGCGCCTGGACGATGACCTGGCGCGTCTTCCGGCCCCGGCGGCCGTACTGGAGGGTGAGGTACGCCTTGGCCTTGTCATTCTTGACCTGGGCGAGCGCCATGGCGGCACGGCCCTGGACGTCCTCGTCCGAGTCCTCGAGCAGCTCGCCCAGCAGATCCACCACCCGGGGATCCTGACTCTCGCCCAGCGCCCCGGCCGCCTCGCCGCGGACGATGGAGGCCATGTCCTTGGCGGCGCGGGTGAAGAGGACCAGATCCTCCGTGTTGCCCTGCTTCGCCAGAGACTTCACCGCCAGGGCGCGGACCTCCGGCCGAGGGCTCTGGAGGTCAGCGAGGAGCTGATCGCGGTTGCCCTGGCACCCGGTGAGCAGCACGAGGGACAGGACGACGACAAGGGGGCGCACGCCGGTTCTCATCGCACTCCGAGAAGAAAACGTTGAATGGATGACCGGTTATATCAGCCCTGATGGGAAGAACTCAGCGGCAGTGAACGACCCTGCTGCGCGCCGCGTCACCGGGGTCGGCGTGGGCCACCAGGCTTCCGAGGCCCCCGTGCTCCGCCTGGTCCCGGCCGGTGCGAGTTCCAGTCGGCGCCCGGCCCGCGCTTCTTGCGCTTGTTCCAGTCAACGAAGCCCGCTCCGCCCCCTCCTTCCCCCTCCGGACTGGCGCTCCGGCGCTCGGGCCGCGTGCCTCCGGCAGGACCGCCTGGGCGTGAGGGGCGGCCAAAGCCAGCGGGGGCGCGTCCACGCGGGGCCGCTCCCGTGCCCTCTGCTCGAGGACCCCAGCTCTTGCGGCCAGGGCGCTCTGCACCCTCGCCGCGCGGCTTCCACTCCTTGCGCTCGGGACGACCGGCGCCCTCGCCTCGGGGCGACCATTCCTTGCGCGCGGGACGATCCCCCCCCGCGCGCGGCTTCCACTCGCGCTTCTCAGGGCGGCCTGCCCCCTCGCCTCGGGGCGACCACTCCTTGCGCGCAGGACGATCCCCCCCTGCGCGGGGCTTAAACTCACGCTTCTCAGGGCGGCCTGCCCCCTCGCTTCGGGGCGACCACTCCTTGCGCGCAGGACGATCCCCCTCTGCGCGCGGCTTAAACTCGCGCTTCTCAGGGCGGCCGGCCCCCTCAGGCCGGGGCTTCCACTCCTTGCGCGCAGGACGGTCCCCCTCCGCGCGGGGCTTCCACTCGCGCTTCTCAGGGCGACCGGCCCCCTCAGCCCGGGGCTTCCACTCCTTGCGCGCCGGGCGATCCCCCTCTGCTCGGGGCTTAAACTCACGCTTCTCAGGGCGGCCGGCGCCCTCGCCTCGGGGCGACCACTCCTTGCGCGCCGGACGATCCCCCCCTGCGCGCGGCTTCCACTCGCGCTTCTCAGGGCGGCCGGCCCCCTCGCCTCGGGGCGACCACTCCTTGCGCGCAGGGCGATCCCCCCCTGCGCGGG
>NZ_DASPHO010000354.1:0-20337 GCF_035629615.1 Hyalangium sp.
AGACGCTCCCTCAAAGAGTTCTGCAGTGCCACGGCCTCCTGGGGCGTGACGTTCCAGTCATGCAGGAGCTTCAGTTCCATGATCCACCACCCACCCCAATATATACCCATGAGGTCTTCAGGAGCGAGCCCTACTTCCTGAGTAGGTTCATGGGCGGTCCCTGAGGTTCCGAGCGCACGTCATGCACGCTCGACCTCAAGCCAGGGAGGAAGCAGTCCCTTCTCCCGGTCGTTAATGCCCGCTCGAGAAGGAAGCCTGACGCTGACGCCTACGCGTCATCAGGCTGCGGAGAGCCGGTCAAGAATGAGGCAGACAGGCGTGCGAGCCCCCGGTCACGGGAATGAGGGTTCCTGGTAGTACCCGCTCAAGGCACCGGCGGATAAAGGAACTTGAGGATCTGGTCCGAGCGCGCCGCCCAGGCTGCCTCATTGTGCCGAGCTCCCTCGGCCTCGAGGTACTTGAGGTCGGTATTCAGCACCCAACCCTTGGCGGCGAGCGCATCCCTCAGCATACGGGTGTCCTCCACGGTCTGCTGGGACTCGGCGACGGACCCGTCTTCATTGGTCCCAATGTCCAGCCAGATGCGCAGCGGGGGCTTCTCGCCGAGGTTGTTGACGCGCGTGACGATGTCTCGCTCCGCCCACCACACCGAGGGCGAGACGACGCCGAGCCTCGTGAAGGTGCTCGATCTCGTGATGCCAAAGTACATAGACACGAGCCCACCCAGTGACGACCCGGCCACACCGGTGTACCGGGCGTCCGGCTTTGTTCGGTAGGTCATGTCGATGAGCGGCTTGACCACCTCCACGAGCAACCGGCCGTAGTCGTCCGCCTTGCCACCACCATACTGCGGGGTGGAAACCTGAGTGTACTCGGGGATGCGGTCATCGGTGTTGTAGACACCCACGATGATGATGGGCTCCATCTGCCCGGCTTCGGTGAGTTGCTGAGCCGTCTCGTCCACGCCCCACTCGACGCCAAAGGCGGCCGTCTTGGCGTTCATCAGGTTCTGTCCGTCGTGCATATAGAGCACCGGGTAGCTGGTACTCGTCTGGGCATCGTAGTTGGGCGGCAGCCAGACGATGAGCTTGCGGCTCTTGAGACCCACGGAAGAACCATCCGCGTCGTGGTACTTGATGTTGCCCGTGAGCGTGTCTGGCTCCGGCTCGACAGGCCCCAGGTCACGCCAGCTACCCACCTGGACCTCTACCTTGGCCGGCGCGGCGACGGTGTGGAGGTGATTGTCGACCTCCCGGCCCCGAGGGTCCTTCTCTACGAAGTCCCATGAGCCGCGAGTGACCTTGAACTCCAGGTGGGTGTCCGTGGCGAAGGCCACACAGGTGCCATAGCGGCTTCCTCCGGAGAGGCTCTTGGCCAGCTTCACCCCGGCTCCATTCCAGTTGCCGAGCTCCGGCTGGTTGCCGGAGAGCCAGATCTCCGCGTTGGCGGGCGTATTGGCGGGCACATCGACCACGAAGGAGATGGGCGTCTGGGACGGGTCAGCGGCCAATGACCAGCGGCTGACGGTCCACCTGCGCTCGATGTCCTTGCGAGCCTCAACGGTGTAGTTGTGGAACGCAATGGGTTCCTGCGCGGACGGATTGGTCAGCACGATGTTGTAGTTGAGAACCTTCCGCACGGGGAACATGGCGGAGCCTCGGAAGTGACCGTCCACATCGCGCGTCAGGGCAAGGCCCGGAGGCTTTCCATTGCCGAGGGCCGGGTCATTGCCGACGATCGCCACGATCGCACCACAGGGCGTATCCGCGGGCACGGTCACGTCGAACTTGACCGGCACACTCTCGTTCGTCGTCGGAGGAGGAAGGTCCTCGCTCTCGCAGCCCAGCAGGGAGGCTCCGAGGAGGGCCACGAGGGAGAGAGTGACTCTGAAACCAGGAAGGATCCTTGTCATGGACGCGGAGCATACCCGCCTGTTCGCCCTCCTTTCGACGGGGGTATCCAGGATGTCAGGAAGGCGGGGAGCCCCACGTCCCCAAGCGCCTGGACTGGCCGCTGCTCTGCGGCTTCGCTCCTGGTGAAAGGATGGGATGGCGATGACGACCCTCAACATCACTTATGACGGGATGTCCGCGGACCTGCCGGTGGAGATGGACGGGCACGTGTCGGACATGGACGTGCGGCGCATCGCGGTGGAGGTCGTGCGCTCGGGTGGCGTGCCCGGCATGCGCCCGGCCCACCTGCGGGATGACGCCTTCCAGAACTACGTCGTGGACCGTTTCCGCGGTCCGCGCGGCGAGGACCGCATCTACCTGCGCCCGAAGGTCCCCTTCGGCGCCTGAGTGAAGAGGCTTCCATGCGCATCGTCTTCTGTGGGGTAGGAGCCATCGGCTCCACGGCGGCGGTGTTGTGCCGCAATCTGGAGGCCACACTCGCCTTCATCGACTTCGACCGAGTGGAGTCCAAGAACCTGCTCGCGCAGGCGTATGTGAAGCCCTCGGTAGGGAAGAACAAGGCGGAGGCGCTCAAGCTGCAGCTCCTCAACCTGCACGGCGTGAAGGCCGACTCCTTCAGTGTTCGGATCACCCGGGACAATGTCGAAACGTTATGCGGCGGGGCAGACTTGCTCGTCGACTGCTTCGACAACCGGGAGAGTCGGCAGGTGCTCAGTGACTATGCGCGCAAGGCAGGCAAAGCGCTCGTACACGGAGCACTGGCGGGAGACGGCTCGTTCGGACTGGTGCGCTGGGACGAGCGCTTCGTCCCAGATGCCGAGGACCAAGTGGGTCAGGCCACCTGCGAGGGGGGCCTCCACCTGCCACTCATCGGACTGCTTGGGGCCGCGCTGGCACGCATCATCCAGGACTTCGTGAAGCACGGTGTCCGGCGCGACGTGGTGGTGAATCTGACTTCGGTGGCGCCCACCATGGGCACATGAATAAGGCCTCGGAGCTTTGTGCTCCGGGGCCTTTTTGTTTTTTCGCTCAACGCGTCTGGCGCTGGGCTCATCTGAAGGAGGCGGCCTTGCCTCCTTAATAGAGCTTGGTGGGAGCCTGAGTTCCCTCGAGCGCAATCCTCCTGGAGGGACCGTCGGGAAGGAGCTGGGGCCCGCCTGAGGGCGCGTGGAAAAACCACGTGCCTGTCAGGAAGGATTTATTGCGGCGTCTTTTCTCGCTGAAAGGAGCGGTGACCATGGCAACGGTGACGATGCAGAGCGCGATGAACCCCAAGCACACTGATAACTTTGCCGGTTGCATCGATTCGCTCCCGCGCACCGGCCTGGTCACCGCTCCGGTTTTCTCCGCCGGACTGAAGTGGTACCGCGACAGACTACCCGGCTTCTGAACGCCGACGCCTCCTCCCCTCCCGAGGTGCCGTCGACCAGAGGCCGGGCTCCCGAAAGGGAACCCGGCCTCTCTGTTTTCCGAGCTTCACCTCACGGGGATGTAGAGCGTTACGGAGACGCGCTGGCCTGTAGAGCCGGAGCCGCACAACGGCCCTCTGAGTTCGACTCTCAGCGTCCCCACTCCCAGCAGTTCCGCAGTTCCAAGACAGATCCTTGGTCTCTGACAACTGAATCGCAGTGGTGAAGTTCGTCCGCCCGCTTGCACGGGGGCGGTCAAACGCCTCCGTAGCTCATTGGTCGAGCATCCGCCTCTTAAGCGGACGGTGAGGGTTCGATTCCCTCCGGGGGTACTCGCAGCACATGCGGGTGTCGTCTAGTGGCAAGACTCCGGCCCCCCAAGCCGGCAACACGGGTTCGAGTCCCGTTACCCGCTTCACGCAGGTTCGAATCCTGCTCTCGGTACTCATTCGGCGGTAGCTCAACTGGCAGAGCACGCGGCTGTTAACCGCGGGGTTGAGGGTTCGAATCCCTCCCACCGAGCATCATGGCTTGTTCCGCCTGGGGCGGCGGCGGTCTGCAAAACCGTCTGGTGGCGGGTTCGACTCCCGCACAAGCCTCTCAAGATTTCTGCCTCGTTCGTCTATCGGCATAGGACGCCACACTCTCAATGTGGAAAGGCGGGTTCGACTCCCGCACGAGGCACTCGCAGCAGATTCACGGGATGTAGCTCAGCTTGGACGAGAGCGCGCGCTTGGGGTGCGCGAGGTCGCTGGTTCGAATCCAGTCATCCCGACTTCTTTCTCTGGGTGTGGCTCAGCTTGGTAGAGCGCACGGTTCGGATCCGTGAGGTCGCAGGTTCAAGTCCTGCCACCCAGACTCGTAGCACCGCGGGGCATGGTCCAATGGTAGGACTCTCGTCTGATACGCGAGCGGTCCTGGTTCGATTCCAGGTGCCCCGACTGATGTTGGAAACACCCCATTGCTCTTGGATGCGATTGGATCGCAGCGTGGCCGTCTACCACGTGAACAGGGTTCGATTCCCTGCAGGAGCGCTCGCAGCACCCGTTTTGCCGCCTTGGCGTAGATGGTTCGCGCGCCTGTCTGAAAAGCAGGAGGACTCGGTTCGATTCCGGGAGACGGCACTTCTCTTCACCAGTTGTAGGCCGCGCTCCGGGAGCAGCTTGGACTCCAAATCCGAGCGTGCAGGGTTCAACTCCTTGGCGGCCTGCCATGCCCTTGTAGCTCAGCGGGAAGAGCACCGGTTTCGTAAACCGGGGGTCGTCGGTTCGATCCCGACCGGGGGCACTCGCAGTACCGAAGGTTTTGCTGCCGTGGCCGAGAGGTGAGGCACCTGAGCGCCACTCAGGACAATGCGGGTCCGAGTCCCGCCGGCAGCTTCATGGGCTCGTAGTTCAGCGGGAGAACTCTCGGTTTGCACCCGAGCGACCCGGGTTCGAATCCCGGCGGGTCCACTTCCTTGTCACGTTGGTTCCGTAGCTCAGTTGGATGAGAGCACACGGTTGCGAGCCGTGGGGTCGCAGGTTCGAGTCCTGCCGGGACCGCTTCTTTCTTGCCCTTGTAGCTCAGTGGAACAGAGCGCACGGCTCCGGACCGTGAGGCCGCAGGTTCGATTCCTGCCAGGGGTATTCGAGGCTTCCGTAGCTCAGTGGATGAAGAGCGGGCGCGTCCTAAGCGCACGGTCGCAGGTTCGAGTCCTGCCGGAAGCACATTGCAGCGTTTCATTGCGGAGAGGGGCCGGGCGCCCCACCGGGTCTCATACGCCAGGGTCTCAGGGTTCGACTCCCTGCTCCGCAACTTCTCATGCACGCCGAGCCAGCTGGAGACGGCGTCGGTCCCACACACCGATTTTGCTGGGTTCGATCCCCAGGGCGTGCACTCAGGCCGGAGTAGCCCAATTGGTAGAGGCGCCAGATCGAGAGTCTGGAGGATGAGGGTTCGACTCCCTCTTCCGGCACTTCCTCAGGTTTCATGCCGCGGTAGCCCAACTTGGTAGAGGCGCTGCACTCAGAATGCAGAGGGTGCGGGTTCGAATCCCGCTCGCGGCACTCCAGAAGCTCCCTTCAGAAGCTCCTTCAGAAGCTCCCATAGTCGTCCGCGTGGCCCAATCGGGAGAGGCGGCTGGCTCAAACCCAGCTCAGGTGCGAGTTCGAACCTCGCCGCGGACATTTCCCAGAAAGGACCCGTGTCATGGAGACGCTGGTGTTGAGCCAGGCCTACGAGCCCGTTGCGCGGGTGCCGTGGCAGCGCGCGATGATGCTCATCTGGCAGGGCAAGGTCGAGGTGGTCGAGGAGTATGAGGACCGCTTCGTTCGTTCGGTGACCCTCGAGCTGAAGATGCCGTCCATCATCCGCTTCATGAGCTTCTTCCGGCAGCGGCAGCGCGGCATCAAGTTCAGCCGGGACAACGTGTACGTGCGTGACGGCTGCAAGTGTCAGTACTGCGGCAAGAAGGTGTCGCGGCCGGAGGCAACGTACGACCACGTGATTCCCCGCGCCCAGGGCGGCAAGACGACCTGGGAGAACGTGGTGATCGCGTGCGTGCCCTGCAACCAGAAGAAGGGCAACCGGCTCCCGGCGCAGGCTGGGATGGTGCTGCGCACCACGCCGGTGAAGCCCAAGCGGCTGCCGGAGTCGCTGCATTTCACCTTCAGCTATGAGAAGGGCATGCCCGTCTCGTGGCGGAAGTTCCTCCGTGACGTCGCGTACTGGCACACGGAGTTGGAGGAGTGAGGCCCGGGAAGAGGGGGTCACCAGAGGTGGTCCCCGCCACCGCTCCGCCCCGGAACGGAGCAACCGGTGGAGCGGGGGTGCGCCAGAGGCGGCCCCCTACCCGTAGAGCCTCCCCGCGCGCCGGCAGGCGGGTCCGCTGCTGCCGGCACCTTTTTTTTGGAAGGTCAACGTCGGAGGCCGACGGCCCGTTTCGAAAGCGGTGCGAGTGCTCAGCGCTTGGGGTTCGAGTCCCCTGCCTTCCTTGTCCTGTAGTCTGGAGCGTGCATGCCGGGTGGCCGGCAGCCTGGCTGGAACCCAGGTGGGCCCCATGGGCCCGTGGTTCGACTCCACCTCGCTCCGTGTCTCCTGGAAGTGTGAACTGGTGATGGCACCAGGCCCCGTTGCTAGCGGGTGCGGACCGGCTCCCGGTCTGAGGTTCGAGTCCTCCGCCTTCCGTATTGCATTGTCCCCTCACCACTGCGGTTCAGCAGGCTAGAGTGCCGCTCCTCGGGGGCGTTTCAACATGGCGACGAGGAAAAGCGAGGACAACGAGCGACTCATCGATCGCGATCTCACTGCGCTGGCGCGGGACGGAAAGCTTCCGCCCGCGCATGGCGTGGACTCCGCTGTGGCGGAGGTCCTGGGGCTGCTCACCCGGGGCGGTAAGCACCCGCTGCTCTCGGGCGAGCCGGGCGTAGGAAAGAGCGCGCTGGTCCAGGAGGTTGCCCGCCGTATTGCCGAGGGCCGTGTGGACGCTGCGCTGGCCCAGGCCCGCCTGGTGGAGGTGTCCGCCGCCAACATCCTGGCGCGCAGCACCCAACGGCAGGCCGCCGAGAGCTTCGAGGAGCTGCTCGGCTACTTGAGCCGGCACCCCTGCCCCATCGTTTACATCCGGGATCTGCCCTTGGCGCTCGGCGGGCCACTGGCGCCCGTAGCCATCCGCGCCCTGCGCACCGGGGGTGTCCGCTTCATCTTCGAGACCGAGCCCAAGCGCGTGCAGGAGCTCCTGCGCGCGGACGAAGCTCTGGCCGAGCGCCTCCACCTCATTCCCCTGCAGGAGCCTCCGCTGGAGCGCTCCCGATGGATCGTCGGCCGTGTCGCTGAGGAGTTGGAGCGGGAGATGCGCCTGCCCATCGACCCAGCCGCCTGCGACGTGGCGCTGCGCCTGTCCGCCAAGTTCCTCCTGGCCCAGCGCATGCCGCGCAAGGCGATCGAGCTGCTCAAGGAGACTGCAGCTGAAGCGGCGGGAGCGGCTCGGGATCGTGTAGGCCCCGAGGATGTCCTCACCCGCTTCTGCGCCGCCACACGCTTGCCACGTTTCGTCGTGGACGACGCGCTGCCGCTGGACCTCGAGGAGACAGAGCGCTTCTTCGGGGAGCGGCTGCTCGGCCAAATGGACGCGGTGGCCGCAGTGCTCCGATCGGTGGCGCTGCTCAAGGCGGGCCTGAACGACCCGCGCCGACCGCTCGGCGTGTTCCTCTTCGCCGGACCCACGGGCGTGGGCAAGACGCAGCTGGCCAAGCTGCTCGCGGAGTACCTCTTTGGCTCTGCGGACAGGCTGGTGCGCCTCAACATGGCGGACTTCCCCAACGATGGCGACGAGAGCGTCCCCTTTGGAGCCTCCTGGGCGCCTGCCATGGAGACCAAGCGCGGCGAGCTGACCAACCTGCTCGACGGCAAGGTGTTTACCGTGCTGCTGCTCGACGAGTTCGAGAAGGCGGCTCGCAGCGTGCACGACCGCTTCCTCCAGCTCTTCGACGAGGGGACCTTCGTCAACGGCGCTGGAGAGATCGTCTCCTGCAACAACACGCTCATCGTGGCCACGTCCAACGTGGGCGCCGAGGTGTACCGGGAATCGGGAATGGGCTTCACGGTCAACCGGCGTGAGGAGGAGCTCGTCTCCGAGGTAGACCGGCGCATTGCTGACTCGTTCCGCCCTGAATTCCTCAACCGCTTCGACGCCATCTGCCACTTCCGACCCCTCACGAAGGTCGAGATCCGCAAGATCGCCCAGCGCGAGGTGGGCCGGGTGTTGGAGCGCGAGGGTATCCGTGCCCGTGCGCTGGACGTGGAGGTGACACCGGAAGTCGTCGACCTGCTGGTGGATCGCGGCTATTCGCCTCAGTTCGGCGCGCGTTATCTCCAGCGAGAAATCGAGAAGACTCTGACCGCCGCACTCGCGGTGGAGATCGCCCGCAGGCCGCTGCGACCTGGAACGCCTGTGCGCGTGGAGGCTCGCCCCGGAGGCAAGGTGGTGGCAGTGGCCGAGCCTCTGGCTCCGCCTCGCGAGGCGACGGCACAGCTCTCCCTGCCCACGCCGAAGGCCGCGTCCGTCAAGCGTCGTCTGGACCGCAAGTCCCTCTTGCACGAGATGGATCGGCTCGTGGGACGAGCCCGCGCGCTGTCCGTCTCTGCTGAGCGCCCGCAGCTCGAGGAGAAGCGCAACCAGCTCCTCGCCGAGACTCAAGCCCCCAACCTGTGGGACGACCCGGAGCGTGCGGCAGCGACCCTGCGCACCTTCCGCACGGTGGAGGCCCAGATCAACGAGCTGGAGCGACTGGAGCAGGCCGCCACCTTCGCCCGCCGACTGGTGCGCGAGGCGAAGAACGAGGTGCAGCTCGCGTCCGCGGCCAAGCAGGTCGAAGATGTCGCTCGCGAGGTCCAGATGGCCGAAGCCCTCCACGCCTCGGGCGCTTCCGCCCATGACAACGAGGCGCTGGTGGACATCTGCGCCAGTGAATCCATGGAGGCACAAGACGCCTGGGTACAGGAGCTGGCCACCATGTACCTCGGCTGGGCAGAGAAGCGCGGCTACGAGGCCACGCTCGTGGCCGAAGCAGTGGCTCCTGCCCGCGTCGTCGTGCGCATCGCCGGGCCTGGTGCCTACGGCTTCCTGGCAGGCGAGGCTGGCATGCACCGGCGCATCGAGGACGAGAAGCGGCAGCGTGCCTACGTCCGCTTGCACCGGGGTGGAGCACCCGAGGTTCTCGAGAGCCTGGAGGTAGAAGGACGCCCGGTGAAGAAGCATGAGGGCACATTCCTGGAGCGCGTGCGCACGGAGGTCACGGTGAAGGACGCTGCCACGGGCCGGGTGCTCACGCTGACGGGCGCAGGCGAGATGGACGAGATGAAGGACATCGCGACACGGGTGGTGTCCGGCCAGGGAGGAAGCACGGACGAAGCAAGGCGGTACTTCACGGGCCGCGGCGCTCGCGTCGAGGACCCTCGCACCGGCGCAGGGACGCCACGTGTGAAGGACGTCCTGCGAGGTGACCTGGACATCTTCATCGCGGCCTGGATCTCCCGCCCGCCTCCCGAGCCCCCTTCCGCAGCTTGAGCTCGGCCCTCCGCGGGTCCCTGCCAGCACGATAGGACTCCCCCAGCTGGCAATAAGGCAGGCCCTCGCTCAAAACGCTCGGGCGGCGACGGGCTGCCGTCCATAATGAGTAGGGCATGCTCCACGTGATTCCACTGGGAGGCCTGGGAGAGATCGGCCTCAACGCCATGGTGCTCGCCTGCCGTGGGGAGATGCTCCTCGTCGACGCCGGGCTCATGTTCCCGTCTGAGGCCGCCCCCGGTGTGGACATCATCGTCCCAGACTTCACCCACATCCGGCAGAACGCCTCCCAGCTCAAGGGCATCGTCCTCACCCATGGCCACGAGGACCACACCGGCGCCCTCCCCTACTTGCTCAACGAGGTCCCTGTCCCTGTCTACGGCACCCGCTTCACCCTCGCCATGGCCCGCCAACGCCTGGACGAGCTGGGCGTCGTCGCAGATCTGCGCGAGATCGAGCCCCGCACCCCCTTCGCCGTGGGCTCCGTCTTCACCGTCGAGGCCAGCCGCGTCACTCACACCGTGCCGGATGCCGTGGGCTACATCGTCCGCACTCCCGAGGGCACCGTCATCCACACCGGGGACTTCAAGCTCGACCCCGATCCCATTGATGGCCTGCGCACGGACCTCGAGCGCTGGGGTGAAGCCGGCGAGCAGGGTGTCCTCTGCCTCCTATCCGACTCCACCAACTCGGAGAACACCCAGGAGACGGGCAGCGAGCGCGTGGTCGAGCAGACCTTTGACCGCCTCTTCCGTGAGGCCCAGGGCCGCATCGTCGTGGCCCTCTTCGCCTCCAACCTCCACCGCGTGCGCACCATCCTCAAGCTGGCCGAGCAGCTCGGGCGCAGGGTAGCCCTCCAGGGTCGCAGCATGGTGCGCAACGTGGAGCTGGCGCGGCAGCTCGGCTACCTCGGCGTGCCCGACTCCCTCTTCATCCCCCTGGAGGCCGTGCCGAGCCTCCCTTCCAACCGCGTGGTGCTGCTCTCCACCGGCGCTCAGGGTGAGGCGCGCGCAGGCCTGTCCCTGCTCGCCGCTGGCAACGGGCCTGTCCGCCTGGATCCGGGAGACATGGTCATCCTCAGCTCCCGCCCCATCCCCGGCAACGAGCGCGCCGTGGGCGCACTGCTCGACCAGCTCCACTGGACGGGGGCCCGCATCGTCTACGCCCAGGTGGAGCCAGGCGTCCACGTCTCCGGACACGCCAGCCAGCCCCAACAGCGTCGCGTCCTCGATCTCGTTCGCCCCCGCCACTTCATCCCCATCCACGGAGAGCTGCGCCACCTCCACCGCCACCTGGCCACCGCGCGCGAAGCAGGACTCGCTCCCGAGCAGCTCCTCCTGGTTCAGGACGGCGACCTCGTCACCTTCGAAGAAGGCCGGGGCCGGTTCACTGGCAGCGTCCCCACCGGGCGCGTCCACAAGGACCTCTACAGCGGCGCCATCGTCAGTCCCGAGGCCCTCCAGGAACGCACGAAGCTGGCCGAGACAGGCCTCGTCGTCGCCGCCGTCGTCATCGATCGCGCCTCCCTTGCGCTGATGGCCGGCCCTCAGCTCTCAGGCCATGGACTGTCCCTCGACGAACAGGTCTTGCTGCCCCGGGTGGCCGACGAGGCGCGGAGCCTCTTCCTGCAGCTCTCCCCACAACTGCGCGGGGATGACGCCCTGGTGCGAGAAGAGGTGACTCGTGCCGTCCGCCGTGCCTTCAAGCTCTTCACCTCCAAGCGCCCGCTGGTGGTGCCCATGGTCGTCAAGGTGTGATAAGGGCCCTTGCGCCCATGCCTTCCTTCGACGTCATCTCCAAAATTGACCAGGCAGAGCTCGACAACGCGGTCAACCAGACCAAGAAGGAGCTCAGCACTCGCTATGACTTCCAGGGTGCCCAGCCCGACATCCTGATCTCTCCGGACCGCGCCTTGCTGACGGTCAAGGCCAACAGCGAAGAGCGGGTCAAGGCAGCCAAGGAGGTCCTCCTGTCCAAGCTCGCCAAGCGCGGCATCTCCCTGCATGCCCTCGAGTTCCTGGAGATCGAGAAGACGGGCCTCCACAACGTCAAGCAGAACATCAAGCTCCAGCAGGGCATCCCCGTGGAGAAGTCCAAGGAGCTCGTCAAGCTCCTCAAGGACTCCAAACTGAAGCTTCAGGGCTCCATCCAGGGAGAAGAGCTCCGCATCAGCGGCAAGAACAAGGACGACTTGCAGGCCGCCATGGCCCTGTTCCGCAAGGAGCAGGACCGGCTGAAGCTGGACATGCAGTTCACCAACTTCCGGGACTAGCCATGCGCGCTTCTCTCCTCAGCCTGTGCCTCCTGCTCGTGCCCGCACTCGCCCCCGCCCAGGAGCAGCGCCCATCCAAGGCCGTCCCCGCGATTGCCAAGGCCCCCAAGCTGGACGGCAACCTCAAGGACTTTGCCCCCACCCTCACAGTCCGCCCCCCCGCCGCAGCGGATGCCTCCGCGTCCTTCGCCAGCCGGGTGGCCTGGCGCAAGGAGACGCTCTACGTGGGCGTGGAGGCCACGGATGATCAGCTCCTCTCGGGTGATCTCGTCACCGTCACTCTCTTCTTCCCCAGCGCCGGCCCCACCGCCATCGGCCACACCTTCCGGTTCGCCTTCGATGGCAAGCGCGCCTCTCCCCCAGAGAGCGGCACGTCCGCCTTCGCGCAGGAGCAGGTCGAGGCCGGTGTCCAGCGCAAGGACAACGCGCTGAACCTGGAGATCGCCATCCCGGTCACTGCCTTCCCGCGCTTCCCCGCCGTCGAGCCGCTCGTCTTCGATCTCTGCGTCACCTTCGAAGACCAGGACGCCGTGGGCCAGAAGGCCACCTCCGTCTCCAACTGCAAGGACGGGGGAATGATCGGCGAGGCCCTCAAGCTGCCTGACGAGTTCCGCAAGAATCTCAAGCTCAAGCCCCCCGAGGGAGTCCTCTCCTTGGAGGCAGCGCGCGGCGGCTGGCTGGGCTGGGGCGTGCTCCACTACCCGGTCTGGGTGGAGGCCGACAAGCCCCTGACCTCCGAGTCCCTCCGCTCCATGGTCGCCACGGACTCGGTCGAGCCGGGGAAGGTCAACGTCAATGTCCCAGAGTCGCTTCTCCTCCTGGGCGATCGCACTCTCCTCACCGTCGTCTCTGGCAAGGATCCCTACTCCGTCGAGGGCAAGTGTGACGGAGATCTGGAGCTCCGGCTGGGGCTCTACCTCCTCCTGAGCAAGGGTAAGACGGCCCAGCGTGCCCTCGAGTGGCCGGCTGCTACATGTGCGCTGGGACGGGCCCTCTCAGTCAATCTCGAAGAAGACGGCGCCTTGAGCATCGGTTACTCGAACGGCGCAATCATCAACTTCGCCTGGAGTGGAGACCACTTCGAGCGAACGGAACTCGGAAAGCGGTAGACGCAGTGCCCCAAGACACCAAGAGCCTTTACATGATGACCCTTGGCTGCCCGAAGAACCGGGTGGACTCCGAGGTGATGCTCGGTACCCTCAAGCAGCGGGGCTACCGCCTCGTCCAGGAGCCCTCCGAGGCCCAGGTCATCGTCGTCAACACGTGCGCCTTCATCGGTCCCGCCAAGCAGGAGTCCGTGGACTCCATCCTGGAGATGGCCGAATACAAGAAGTCTGGCGCCTGCGGCACGCTCGTCGTCACGGGCTGCCTCTCCCAGCGCTACGGCGGCGAGCTGGCTCAGGAGATGCCCGAGGTGGACCACTTCCTCGGCACCAGCGCCTACGCGCAGATCGGCGACCTGCTCGCCGCCGAGGCCTCCCCGCGCCAGGTCATCCCCGATCCAGACTACATCCACAACGCGAGTACTCCGCGCGAGAACTCGATGCCCTCGTACACCGCCTACCTCAAGGTGTCCGAAGGCTGCGACAACGCCTGCTCCTTCTGCATCATCCCGAAGCTGCGCGGCGGCCAGCGCTCGAGGACCGTGGCCGACATCGTCACGGAGGCCGAGCGGCTGGCGGACCAGGGTGTGCAGGAGCTGAACCTGGTGGCGCAGGATCTCACCGCCTACGGGCACGATCTGCCCGGCAAGCCCAAGCTCCATGAGCTGCTCAAGGAGCTGGTGAAGGTGGATGTCCGGTGGATCCGCCTGCACTACGCCTACCCGCGCGTCTTCCCGGACGAGCTCATCGAAGTCATGGCGACCGAGAAGAAGATCGCCAAGTACCTGGACATGCCGCTCCAGCACGCCAGTGACAAGCTGCTCCAGTCCATGAAGCGCGGCCGCAACTCGCAGTTCCTTACGGACCTGCTCGCCAAGCTGCGCGCCCGCGTGCCAGGGCTGGTGATGCGCACCTCCCTGATCGCCGGACTGCCGGGTGAGACGGAAGAGGACTTCGAGCTGCTGAAGGAGTTCGTCAAGACGCAGCGCTTCGAGCGGCTGGGCGTGTTCCAGTACTCCGACGAGGAGGGCACCGCGGCGTTCGACCTGCCCAACAAGGTGCCGCAGAAGACCATCGAGCGCCGTTGGCGCGAGGTGATGGCCATCCAGAAGCGCATCAACCGCGAGCAGAACAAGAAGCTCGTGGGCCAGCGCATCGAGGTGCTCGTCGAAGGCCCCAGCCCCGAGACGGAGCACCTGCTGGTGGGCCGCCACGAGGGCCAGGCTCCCGAGATCGATGGGCAGGTCTACATCAACGATGGCCTGGCCTACCCGGGCGAGTTCGTCACCATCGAGGTGACCGAGGCGCACGACTACGATCTCGTTGGCCGGGTGGTCGAGCGGCCGGACCCGAAGCAGCGCAAGCACAAGGCCCGTGACGCGGCCCCCGCCCCCATGGCCACCTGGACCTCGCCGCGCTGAACGCAGGGCGAAGCCGTTCTTCTTCTACTTTGGGTCCTCGGGCTCCCGCTCCCGCTCTTCGGGGGGGGGAGGCTGGGAGGGTTCGGGCTTGCGGGACGCCGCGCCCACGCTTTCTCCCAGCGGCGTCGGCTGGCACTCGCAGAGCGTGCGCCGCGTGCGCGTCTCATGGATGAAGGCGCACGTCAGCGGGCACTCCGGCAGGTACCCATCCTCGAAGAGTGACAGCGCGTAGCCGCGGACGGCCGAGAGCTCCGCGTGGCACTCCGGCATGGACTGGGCGAGCTTGGGCCAGGGGATGCGGTGCTGCGTCGTCGCACCACGGCTCGTCGGGGTGAAGGTGAACCCGACCCGACACCCCGTCTGCAGCAGCTTCCCATCCTCGCCCAGGGGCTCGACGTGGAGCCGTCCACCCTCGGGAAGATCGCGGTACACCGTCGCGGAGACGGAGAGAGAGCCATCCGGATCCCGCCGCGTGTGCAGCCCATAGCAGGACTCCTCATTGAAGCCCTCGGTGCCGAGCCGGGCACAGCGCTGGCGAGCTCCCGAGGCGAGGACTCGCGGCCGACGGAGCAGCAGGACTCCCGCCTGCACATCGATGGTGGCACGGAAACGGCCCCATACGTCTGGCCCGAGGCGCCCGAGAGAGCTCGGAGAGGCCCACCCACTCGCCTCAGCCACGAGCGGACCCACGCCCACCCCCTCTGTTACCTCGACGGAGTCCACCAGGATGGCGCGCGCGGGCAGTCCGGCTGCCGTTTCCAATGGGCGCAGCCCCTGGGACTGGGCGGGCCCCAGCCCAATCCGGGAGAATGGGTCACGCGTCGCGAGCACGAAGGGCCCCGTCAGCCGCGCCTCCCCCTGTGCAACCCGGGCCGCCAGCAACGGCCAGTCGCCCTTGGGCTCACGGCTCAGGTCCAGCAGGTGCGTCTCCTGGGAAGGATCCGCGCCGGGAGCAGTGAGCTCGGACATGTAAACCTCTCGAGGACGTGACGGAGTGAACGTCACCTCACGCCGCAGCGGATCCACCGTGAGCGCATAAGGGGTCAGCACCTCTGCCCCCAGCGTGACGGCGCAGGCGGTTTCCCGAGTGAGGCCCGCAGAAAAGTCCGGCAGCGAGACGTCCCCGACTTGCAGCCCCGCCAGCGGCACCATGGCCCACTCCCTCATGCCGCCGGGATCGGGCGCGCGCACCTGGCCCTCGATTGGAGGGGGCGCCCCCTCGAAGCATCCCGTGGCGACCAGGGAGAGCGGCCGATCCACATCCAGCAGCACCGGCACCTGCTTCCCCCCCAGGCTGCCTGGAACGGAGAGGCGCAAGGCCGGCGAGGACAGCAGCGGGAAGGTCCGGCCGGCAAAGCTGCCCTGCTCGGGCGCAGGCGTCGTGCTCCGGTGGCAACCGGCCAGCATCCCCAGAGCCACCAGGAGCGCGCGGCGCACGATGGGCTACTTCTTCTGCTTGGTGAAGTCGTCGACGCGCGTGCCCTCGGGCGGGTTGATCTTGAAGCTCTCCGCCTCGACGCCCACGTTCGTCTTCAGGTTCAGGAAGGCGATCGTGTTCTCGCTGCCATCCGGATCCACCACCGTGCTCTTGAGCACCTGGGCCGTGTTGGTGTCCACCTCCAGGCGCACCTGCCGGAAGCGCGGATCCGCCTGCGCCGGGTCCAACACCAGGAGCGTGCCCTTGCAGTCGGCGCACGTGCCCTTCTTGATGTGAAACTCATCCGCCAGCTTCCCCTGCCCGAACAGGAACGTCACCGAGGCGGAGAGCTTGCTGGTGTCCACGCTCGCCACTGTGAGGTTCTGCGCCTCCGGGTCGTACGCGTACACCTTGCTGCCCGCGAGCACGAACGTACGCGTCGAGGGCTTCTCGTACTCCCAGCGCATCAGCCCGGGCTTCTTGTAGGTGACCGTGCCTGTGGATGTCTGCGTCCGGCGAAAGGTCTTGTACTTGTAGTCCTGCTTGAACTCCGACCTGAAGTCCTGGGTCTTCTCGTAGAAGCCCTGCATCCGCTCCACCAGCGCCTTCACCTCCGGAGCGACGCTGCCCTTCACCACCTCGGCAGACTTGCCCGACTCCGCGGCAGGCGCGGTGGCCGCTGGCTTCGCCTCGGTGGCAGCAGCAGGCTTCGTTTCGGAGGGGGCAGCAGGCTTGGACTCGGCGGCGACCACGGGCTTCTGCGCCAGGACCACCTGGGACACAGGCTGCGCGGACAGCAGGGACACGAGCAAGGTCTCGATGAGCATGGCGGTGCGATCTCCGGGCGGGCCCGGAGGCCCGTAGTGGCTTCTACCGCTTCAGACGGGGGCTTCGCCCCCCTCATTCACGGCTGCTTTCCCTTGAAAATCCGCTTCCTTTGCTTGACAGCCAGCACATAGAAGCGCTCGCGGAGGGCCTGGGCCTCCTCTGGAGTCAGATCTCCCACCCTCCCCAGGTGCTCTTCCCGCCAGGCGATCGCCCGGCTGATGCACGCCGAGGCCGCAGCGGAGATGTTGACGCTCTGGCTGAAGCCTCTCATCGGGATCCAGAAGGTGCCGTCCACCCCCGCGAGCACCTCCTCGCTCACTCCGTAGCGCTCGTTGCCGAAGATGATCGCCAGCTTCGAGTCGAAGCGCAGCGAGTACAGGCTCGTCGACCCCTCCCGGATGGCCGAGGCGTACAGCGCGAACCCGCGCCCCTTGAGGTGCTCGCGGCACTCGGCGAACGTCTTGTACAGCTTCACGTCCAGCCACTTGTCGCAGCCCTGCGCCACCCGCGAGTTCGGTAGGAACGGCGCCTCTGGGTTGACGACGACATGCACCTCCTGCACACCCATCGCCTCGCAAGTGCGCAGCACCGCCGCCATGTTGAAGCTGTCCTCCAACCGGTCCAGCACCACCGTGAAGGTCCGCGTCCGCTGCTCGACCACGCGGTCGATCTTCTCCTTGCGCACATCGAGCAGGAACGTCTCCGGCTCGACAGCCTTCTTCTCGAAGGGCTCGTAGCGAGGACCGCCTCCACTCATCGTGTCAGGACCTCCGCCCCTTCACGCGCGCCGACTTCGCCGCGGCCTGCTTCGCAGGAGCCTTCTTCGCAGGAGCCTTCTTCGCCGCGGCCTTCTTCGCGACGGCCTTCTTTGACGCGGCCTTCTTCGCGGGCGCCTGCTTCGCCGCAGCAGCCTTCCTGACCGGAACTTTCTTGGCTGCGGCCTTCTTGGCGGGGACCTTCTTCGCCGCAGCCTTCTTCACCACGGCCTTCCTGGCGGGCGTCTTCGCGGCTGGAGCCTGCTTCGACGCAGCCTTTCTGTCTGGGGCCTTCGCGGCCGGGGCCTGCTTCGCCTGCTCCTTCCCCAGCGCGACCTTCCTCGCGGGCTTCTCGGGCGGCTCCACATGGAGCTTGTCCGTCCGGCCGGTGAAGAGCACCTCGGCCGTCACGTCCAGCAGCGCCTGGAGCCCCTCACCCGTGGCGGTGGACACTGGGAACACGGCAAACCCCCGCTCGCGCATGGCCGCCGTGAACCCCTCCAGGCGCGCACGCGCGTCGGGCAGGTCCAGCTTGTTGGGCGCCACCACCTGCGGCTTCTTCGCCAGCTCCGCGCTGTACTTCTCCAACTCGCGGTTGAGGATCTCGTAGTCCCCTACCGGATCACGCCCCTCTACCTCCGCCCCCAGGTCGATGAGGTGGATGAGCACCTTGCAGCGCTCCACGTGGCGCAG
Source organism: Hyalangium sp. (assembly GCF_035629615.1). Taxonomy (GTDB): domain Bacteria; phylum Myxococcota; class Myxococcia; order Myxococcales; family Myxococcaceae; genus Hyalangium. The sequence goes on from NZ_DASPHO010000354.1 coordinate 17,861, forward strand.
GAACTGGTGCCCCAAGCCCACGCCCTCGCTGGCTCCCTCGATCAACCCGGGGATGTCCGCCATCACGAAGGACAGGTTGTCCTTGTACTGGACCATGCCCAGGTTCGGCACCAGCGTGGTGAACGGATAGTCCGCGACCTTCGGCCGGGCCCGGCTCACCCGCGATACCAGCGTGCTCTTGCCCGCATTCGGGAAGCCCAGCAGCCCCACGTCCGCCAGCAGCTTCAGCTCGAGGAGCAGCGTGCGCTCCTCGCCCTTCGTCCCCTCCTGGGCGAAGCGCGGCGTCTGCCGCGTGGAGGTGGCGAAGTTCATGTTGCCCAGGCCCCCACGCCCGCCCTTTGCCGCCACGAAGCGCTGGCCCGGATCGCTCAGGTCCGCCAGCAGCTCGCTCGTGTTCGCGTCGCGGATGAGCGTGCCCGTCGGCACCTTGAGGATCATATCCTCCGATGCGCGCCCGTTGCAGTCGCTCCCCATCCCGTTCTCGCCACTCCTGGCGCGGTGGTGCTGCTGGTAGCGGAAGTCCAGGAGCGTGGTGAGCTGAGGATCCGCCACGAACACCACCGAGCCCCCATTCCCTCCATCCCCTCCACTGGGCCCCCCACGCTCGATGAACTTCTCCCGCCGGAAGGCGACAGCACCATGCCCGCCGTCACCGGCCTTCACGTAGGTGCGGACCTCATCGACGAATTTCATATGCTGGCCTCTCCCCGGACGCGGGGAACCCTGTTTCGGAAACGCAGAACGGGCCGCCCTCGTGTCCAGCCGCCGTCAGGCGGTGGACCGGGAGCGACCCGCTCGATTGCAGCCAGGCCCGCCCGAGGCAGGCCCGTGGGAGACGACGACTAGGCGCTCGCCTGGGCCGGGTAGACCGAGACCTTCTTCCGGTCACGCCCCAGCCGCTCGTACTTCACCACCCCATTCACCGTGGAATAGAGGGTGAAGTCACGCCCCAGCTTCACGTTGGTGCCGGGGTGGATGACCGTGCCGAGCTGCCGCACGAGGATGCTCCCCGCCGTCACCTCTTCGCCGCCAAACACCTTCACGCCGCGGCGCTGCGAATTCGAGTCGCGCCCGTTGCGAGACGAGCCCTGTCCCTTTTTATGAGCCATGACACCTGTCCTGCGAGAACCGGCGCGCCCAGAGGCGCCCGGGAAAGATGGTTCCGACGTTAGCCGGAGATGGAGGTGACCTTGACCTCGGTGTACGGCTGGCGGTGGCCTCGGCGGCGCGTCCAGCCCTCCTTCTCCTTGCGGAAGTGGAGGACGCGGCGGTGCTTGTCCTGAGCGAGGATCTTGCCCACCACCTTGGCGCCACCCACCGTCGGCCGGCCCACCTTCGGGGAGTCCGTGCCGCCCAGCATGAGGACGTCGTTGAAGGTCACCTCGGAGCCGATATCCCCCGCCACCTTCTCGATGCGGAGCACATCACCCTCGGCTACGCGGTACTGCTTACCGCCCGTGCGAATCACTGCGTACATCGTCTACCCTCGAGTCGATTCGGGTTGGGTCAACCCGTGGAATCCACCGCGCATTTCAGACGGCAGGCCGTCCGCATACGCAAAGGACGGCCGATCTACGGGAGATGATCGGGCGAGTCAAGGTGGATGCAGGGGCACAGCCCACATCCACAAGCCGACAGCTATCCTACCCCCCCCCTGTCCGGAAGGCCTTCTCGCAAGTGGGCAGGTACCCGCTAGGATGCGCCCCGCTTTACCCATTTGAGCCCTAAGGAGGGCACATGACGAAGCAGTTTGCCTGTGTGTTTGCGGTGGTTTCCCTGGCTTTGACGGGGTGCGGTGGTTCCTTGTGCCAGGATCTGGCAGATACCTCCGAATCGCTGGGCGAGAAGGCCAAGGCCTGTGGCGCCACGCCGTCGGACCCGATCACTGAAGAAGAGATCAACCAGTGCGAGGAGTCCCTCGACTCGTGCACGGACAGCGACAAGAAGGCGCTCGAGGACTTCATCTCGTGCCTCGACGAGCTGCCCACGTGCAGCACGGCCAACCAGAGTGCCTTCGCGACGTCCCTCCTCGCCTGCATCGCCAAGATCGAGAACGTCAGCGCTTCTTGCGGCGATACCTCCTCGGGGAGCATTGAGCGCCAGATTGCGCGCTACGGCATCTCTCGCTAAGTCCGAGGTCCTGTCTGCCTCACCACGGCCCAGACGCGACAGTGTCTGGGCCTTTTTCTGTCCAGCCTCCGGGGCCTCTTTGCTCCCGGAGGCGCTCCCTCAGGTGGATGCGCGCTGAGCCAGGGCCCGGCGCAGCGCCCGGTACCGCTGGAGCAGCGCAAGATCGAGCGGGTCCACCGCAAGCCCCCGCTCGTAAGCCTCCACGGCGCGCGCGAGCTGGCCGTTCTTCTCGTAGGCGTTGCCCGTCAGGATATGGACGCGTGCCGTGCCGGCCGCGTTCGGGCGCCGGATCAGGAAGTCCCGACGCAACCCCTCGAGCTGCGTCACGGTGAGGCCCGCGGCCAGGC
>NZ_DASPHO010000355.1:0-3988 GCF_035629615.1 Hyalangium sp.
GCCCAGCAGCGGCTCCTCCTCCTCACGCAGGGTGTCGAACGCCGCCCGGAAGGCCTCCACCTCAGCCGCGGACCAGCGGCGCTTGCCCGTGTCGAAGCGGAAGGTGACGTTCACCTCGCGGCCCTTCAGGGTGTACTCGGCAGAGTAGGTGGCCGGACCCATCTTGCGCGTGAAGTCCTTGGGCAGCGGCTTGGGCGAGTAGCCCGGCGGCGAAGCCACCCGGTAGCGCAGCTCGGCGGAGTAGGGCTCCAGCAGCACCAGCTCGCCCTGGCGACGGGCCCTCGGCTGCTCATCCGTGGATTCCTCCAGCAGGTGGTCCGGCAGCCGCCCAAGGAGGTACGCCCCGCCCAGTCCCACCGCCGCCTCCTTGTCGTCCGTGTAGCCGCGGCTGGCCTCCTCCACCTCCAGCTCCACGCGGAAGGGCTTCTCCAAGGCCTCCAGCTCCTGGGGAGTCAGGCGCTTCACGTTCGAGGCGGCGAAGGCACTCTTCACGTACTCCACATAGCCCTCGCGCACGCGGGAGGACTCGCTCTGTGCGAAGTGCTCGCGGTATGAGGCCGCCACCGTGCCCGTGGACTCCTTCACCTCGACGATGCGAGAGGGGCCGCGCTCCGAGAGGAACACCTCGCGCGCGGTGACGGTGCGGTTGGCGGACGGCGGCAGCTCGGGGGTGCGCACCAGGCCCTTCGTGTCCGGGCTGGCCACCAGCGCCAGCCGTCCCTGCGCCATCACCGGCAGCTGCCCCGGTGGGCTGAAGGCGTCCGTCGCGTCGATCCACAGCGCCGGCGTCCCAGGCACGTAGACGATGGCGTGATCAAAGAGGCCGAAGCCCGGCAGGGACTCCTGCACATCCTCCAGCCCCGTGCGCAGCAGAGCCACCGAGGCTGGCATGCCCGAGGCCCGCAGCAGCCCCACCAGCAGCGTGGACAGATCCTTGCAGTCGCCATAGCGCCGCACGAGCACCTCGGCAGGCTGGCGCGGGACAACGGCGGCCTCGCCGAACTGGAGGCTCGTGTAGCGCACCTGCGAGTGGATCCACTTCATGAGCTTGCCGGCCGCCACCTCGCGGCGCTTCTCCCCGCCGAGGATCTCCTTCGCGGTGCGCTCCAGGTCCGCGCCGGCCAGCTGCGCCTCCACCGTCTCGTGGTAGCGGCGGGCCAGGTCGCTCCAGGCGCGGCCGGTGGAGAAGGCCACATGGGGCCAGCTCACGGCGTCCGCGGGCAGGAAGGGCTCCAGCCCGGACACGGGCTCCAGCGGGCCCTGCTCGAAGAGGAGTCGGGTGCGCCCTTCCGCCTCCACGCGCCGGGGCTTCGTGCGCAGGCCCCGCGTCACGAAGTGCAGCGGGCGGCCCTGGGGCACCTCCAGCGTGAGGCGCACCCGCCGCACCGGCACCTCCTTGCCGAAGAAGAAGCGCCGGGCCGCCCCGCTGGAGAAGACGCTCTCCCTCTCTCTCGAGGTGATCAGCTGCTCCACCACGGCGCCCTCGGTGATTGCGGGCAGCGGGCCGCGCAGCACACGCCGATCGGACAGCGTCTCCGGCTCGCTGTCCGCGGGGGTGGAGTCCACCAGGGTGGAGGGATCCAGCGCATGGGCCTTCCCGTCCGGGGTGATGACGCGGGCGCGCACCTCCGGGCGCTCCTCATGCCAGGGCGCGTAGCCCACACCCACCGTCGCCCAGCCCTTGGCGCCTTCCGGCGTCAGCACGCGGTAGACGAGGCGCGAGGTGGAGGTCTCCCGGCCCTGTGCGTCATAGGCGAAGGAGCCTTCCTCGAGGAGCACCTCCACCCCCGCCCCCTCGGGGGTGGGCAGCGCCGCTGCGGCGCCTGCGAGGGCGGACGGATCCGCGGAGAACGGGGGTGCATCCCAGGGTTCGGCCGCGAAGGCCGGCAAGGAGGCAAGCACGACAGCAAGGACGAAGCGCATGCGAGTCCCCACTCTTGCACTCTCCTCCACTCGCCGGGAGAGGGGGAGGGGGCACTTTCCCACACGGGGGACTGTCTGTAGGGGGTGGAGAATTTCTATACTCCACCACCCCTCTCCGGGCCTCCTGTCCCCGCCCGGGGGGACTCACTCATGGTCCGTCGTCTCAAGCTGTTCTGGAAGCTGGCCCTCATCGCCGTCTTGATCCCGGTGTCAGTCGTCCTCGTGGTGCTGGTGGCACTGCGCGGGACGTGGGCGCTCCAGTCCGATCACGACAACATGTACGACTTCATGCTGGTGCCCCTCGTGGCGCTGGAGGAGGCCAACGCGCACCGCGAGGCCTTGTCCGGAGAGCTGCGGCTGCTGGCCCGGCTCTCCCCCAGCAGCGAGGAGCGCACCAAGCGGACGGCGAGGGTGCGGGAGCACGAGGAGGCGCTGCTGGCCTTCATTGCCCGATACAAGAAGGAGTGGCTCTCCACGAAGCGGGCCGACTTCACGGACGTGCTCTCGAGCCGGGGGGAGGAGAAGCTGCAAGTGGACGAGGCCTCCGCGCTGGAGCTGTTCGACGTGGCCTATGCCAGCTACCAGCCCCTGAGGGACCAGGTCCTCAAGGGCGGAGTGGGCACCGCGGAGGTAGGGACGCAGCTCGAGGGGGCCCTGACGCGCCTGGTGGAGTCGATGAGCTGGCTGCAGGCCCTCAACCGCCGGTTCGCGGAGCTGTCCAACAAGGACACCCAGTCCTCCTTCGTGCAGCTCCGGGTGCTGCTGCCGCTGCTCGGCCTGGTGCTGAGCGCCCTGGGGCTCATGCTGGCGTGGTGGATCTCTCGCGTCATCATCGAGCCCGTGGCGCGCCTCACGCGGATGACGTTGCGCCTCTCTCGCGGCGAGCTGGAGCTGCTGGAGGAGGGTGAGCAGGCGCTGGACCTGGAGGCGGACACGCAGGACGAGATCGCCCTGCTGCTCCGCTCCACGCTGGACATGGCGCGCTCCATGCAGCAGATGGTGGCCATGGCGGTGGGCCTGGCCCATGGCGATCTGACGGTGCGGATGATGCCGCGCTCGGATCAGGATGCGCTGGGCAAGGCGCTGGGAGAGGCGGTGGGGCGGCTGACGAAGATCGTCGCCGAGGTGCGCGCCGGAGCCGCCTCGCTGGCCTCGGCCTCCGCGCTGCTGGCGGCCTCCTCTCAGGCGCTGGCGCATGGCTCCAACGAGCAGGCCGCGATCACCGAGGAGAACGCGTATACGCTCAAGGAGATCAACGCGGCGGTGCTGCGCAACACCGAGAGCTGCCGGAAGATGGAGGAGGAGGCGCGGGTGGGTGCCCTCAACGCCGAGCGGAGCGGCAAGGCGGTGGGAGAGACGGTGGATGCCATGCGGAGCATCTCCACGAACGTCTCGCACATCGAAGAGTTCGCGCACCAGACGAACATGCTGGCGCTCAACGCCGCCATCGAGGCCATTCGGGCCGGGGAGCATGGCAAGGGCTTCAGCGTGGTGGCCGGCGAGGTGCGCCGGCTGGCCGAGCGCAGCAAGTCGGCGGCGCGGGCGATTGGAGAGCTGGCCATCAAGAGCCGGGCGGTGGCGGAGGAGTCCGGCCGGCAGCTGAGAGACCTGGTGCCCTCCATCCGGCGCACGGCGGACCTGGTGCACGAGGTGGCGGCCTCGACGCGCGAGCAGTCGACGAGCGTGGGCATGATGAGCGAGGCCATGGCGGCGGTGGAGCGCGCCACGCAGGCCAACGCGAAGTCCGCGGAGGGGCTGGCCCGGGAGGCGGACGCGCTGGCCGTGCAGTCGGACGCGCTGCGGCGGCTCACGTCCTTCTTCCGCGTGGGGAGCCTGGAGGGGATCGATCTCAGCGGGCCCTCTCAGCTGCCGCCCGAGCCTCAGCCGCCGTCCCCGCTCGACATCACGGCCATGCCCATGGTCGAGGGCGGGGGCGAGCCGCCGCCTGGCGGAGCAGCCCAGAGCCTCTGAGCTCAGGGAGCCGCGGGCAGGTGATCGCGGATGACGCCGAGCCAGTAGTCTCGGCCGTAGTACTGGGTCATTGTGCCAGCGGCCTGCGCTCGAA
>NZ_DASPHO010000356.1:0-4477 GCF_035629615.1 Hyalangium sp.
CACCCTGCAACAACGAGGAGGATCAGGAGGAGGGGCATCTGCCGATCGTCAATACCAGACGCGTGAACGGGTACCCACCGAGATCCTGACTGCCATGGCGAGGGATCCAGACGTGAAGAGGCTCCAGCACGCGGCCTGGCTGGAGGTGGCTGACACGCTGGAAGCACTTCAACGCTGAAGAATCCCCGGAACCGTACACTATCTCACAGGTCACCTCTCCAGCACATGACGAGCGAGGTAGGATGGGGTCATGTCCATGCACGACGAGGAGAGGCTGAAGGAGAAGTTGCGCGCCATCGAGGCGCTGTTCGCAGGGGCCACCACGGAAGGGGAGCGCGAGGCCGCCGACAGGGCCCGCCAGCGAATCGCGGCTCGACTCGTGGAGCGGCAGGGTGAGCGGCAGTTGGAGTGGCAGTTCTCGCAGGATCCGTGGTCCTACCGGCTGCTCGTCTCCCTGGCTCGAAGGTACGGCATCGAGCCGTACCGCTACCGACGCCAGCGTCGCTCCACGCTCATCATCAAGACGTCGGAGCGCTTCATGCGGGAGACGTTCCTGCCGGAGTACAACGAGATGTTGAGGACGCTTCACGAGCACCTCACCGCGGTGACAGAGCGGGTCCTGGCGGAGGTGCTCAACGCGGACAGGAGTGAGCCCACGGTGGTGGACGCCGAGCCGCGCCAGCTCGAGGCCGTCACGAAGACACGAGAGAACGAATAGTGCCGGGAGTAGCGGGCCATGCCAGGCCCTGAGGAGCTCTGGCTGCCCCGCGCAGGGGCGTGGGCAGGAACAGCCCGCAGCCCATGTGGCGCCGGCCCCCCAGGCCTCGCTCCTGGAGCAGCCGGGAGGACTCTGGCGAGAGCTCGCTCACCGTGAGGGCGAAGCCCACCACCTTCTTCCCGGCGATGGAGAGGACTCGCCGCCGGCCCACGAGTGGAGTCCCCACGCACCCCAGCTCCGCCATGAACTTCCGCGTGGAGGCGTGGAACGTGGCCTCGTCCAGCGCATGCTTGAAGGTGACGACGCGGGCGGACAGCGAGGTGGGAGAGGGGAGGGAGTGCACCGTGGGCGTTCCTACGCGAACCTCATGGCCGGCGAGCTCGAGCGTGCTGCCCGCCAGTGGCAGCAGCAACGTGAGGGCGTCCGCCGAGCAACGAAGCCGCAGCGCTCCGTCTCCCAGCCGCAGCACCCCCTTGCGGGTCTGGGTCCCACGCAGGGTGAAGAGGCCGATGTCCTGGCGCTCGTGCAGCCCGGGAATCCGGCCCGAGAGCGCGGAGAACAGCAGGTAGCCATGATCGAGCGGCACCGAGCCGCCCTGCACCGGGAAGAGCAGATCGACGACAGGCATGGTCATCCTCATGAGCCGGAGAGTGGGGGCGTGCCCCCGTGGAGCTGCGCCAGGAGCGCTTCCAGCCGCTGCTGCTCCTCGCGTCGCTTGAGCTTCAGGTACTTCTTGAGCAGTTGCCCCGCCGCCCGCCGCTCCTCACCGACGAGCCCGAGCAGCCGCTCCCACCACTCGCGCTCCAGCAGCCGGAACTGCTCTCGCTGGGGCACTTCCGCTGCTTTCTGCTCTTCCAGCCAGGCCTTCAGCTCGGCCAGCGCGGGTGTCTGGAGCTCTCTTGCCGGGCGCGGTGATGCCTCCTCCCGCGAGAAGCGGCCATAGCCTGCCGCCGTCTTTCCTCCTAACCCCCAGTCTTTCAGCGCCTCCGTCAGGTAGCGCCCCGCTCGCTCCAGCAGCGCCCGCCCCCCTTCCACGTCGGGAGCCAACTCGAGAGCGACCAGGAAGCGGCCCCCCGGTGCCACCGTCAGGAAGGACACCGGGTTGGGATCGTCGAAGTCCCCGGGCCACTCCCCTCCGCTGCTCTCGTAGTACCTCCGCTGATGCACGGTGAGCACGTCCCGCGCCAGCATGGGTGCTGTCCCCGCTTCCGCAGGTACCCACAGCGCGTCGTGGAAGAGGATCTTCCCAGCGCTCGCCTGACGCCCCGGCTCGTCCACGTCCGGAGCGCCGAAGAGCCGCCGGAACACGTCCCCGGGTCCCCGCGCCATCCGTGAGCCTTCCCACGTCAAGCCGCGGAAGGGCTCTCGCTCCGGGTTCTGCTCTCCAGGGCCGGGCCCATACACCGCCTCCACGTAGCCCGCGGTGAGCCCCTTGAGCGCGGAGCCGGGGAGCACCGGCACTCCCCAGGTGTGGTGCAGCGTCAGCCCGACTCCTGCCGCTGTCGTGTTGCCGTGCCCTACCAGCACGCGCCCCAGCGCCCTGACGGTGAAGCAGAGGGTGTCCGGCCCCTGCAGCGCGGCCCTCCACCGGTCGTACGCATGCGCGTAGCGCACGGGCTCGCGGCACTGCGCCAGGCGATCCAGCCAGTCGCTGCGGACCGCCGCATCCTGCTCATTCTTCGCCAGGAGGGCCCGCAGCGGCGCCCAGCGCGCGGAGCCCAAGCCCGCGTGGCTCGGAGGGGTCTTCTCCGGCCGCAGGCCACCCGGTCGCTCACCGTCCTGCCCCAGCCACATGGCCTCCCTCCTTCTTCTTCGTGAAGGTCGCTTGCACCGCCCGCTGGAACCACACCGCCAGGTGGAGCACCTCGCGAGTGGCCAGCATGTAGCTGCGCAGCTCCAGGTCCCGTACCTTCCCCGGCAGCTTCTCCGCCGGCACCGAGGACAGCCCCGGGATCCCCGCGGAGGCCAGATCGCCCAGCAGCCGCACCACCGCCTTCTTGTCCTGCTCTCGCTCCAGGAAGGCCAGCGCCGCCGCCAGGCCGTTGCGCAGCACCGTGCTGCCCAGATCCCCGACGCGCGTCTTGTAGTCCTCGCGCTCACCGGCGGGGACGCGCTCCACGCACTGGTACGCGTGGAGCGCCCGCCGCTGGTCCCGCGTCAGGCGCTTCATGGCCGTGCCCCCTTCGCCGCCCCTGGCCACAGGGCCAGCCGGCACCGCCCCCGTCCCACCGTGGCCTTGCCTCCCAGCTGCAGCACGGCCGGCTCCGGCAGTGCCCGCGTCAGGATGTCGCCCGCGGTGAGCTGCGTTCCATGGCGCAAGCTCGGCCCCGCCGCCAGCACGCCCACCAGCAGGGCCTCCGCCGGCAGGCTCTCCTCCTTCCACAGAGCCCCTTCCGCCACCGTGCCCGTCTCGTGGTTGATGCGCACGCGCGTGTCCACCTGCGTGGCCGTCTCCAGCAGGAAGTCCATCGTCTCGTCGTCCACCACGACGAAGCGCTCCCGGATGAGCTCCTCCTCTCTCGGCAGCGCGCGGGCCAGGAAGCGCGCCCAGGCCTCCACAGCGAGCTCCTCCCGTACGTCCAGATCCAGGTCCTCCAGGAAGACCTTGCGGTGCTCCGGGGACGCGGTGACGTTGTTGCTGCCCACCCGCGCGAGGGGGCCCGCCAGGCGCTCCAGCGAGCCGGGCAGCCCCTCCAGGCCGTCCAGGTCCCTGCGCGCCAGGTCCAGCAGCAGCGGCGAGGACACCAGCGCGAACGTGCCGAAGAAGCTGCGCACGGGCAGCGCCACCAGCCGCGCGTCCCCCACCACCAGCGCGCCCGCATGGTCCAGCGCTTCGTCCCCCTCCTGGCTGTTCACCTTTCGCAGCGGGCCGAAGAGCGCCTCCCACTCGGGCGTTGGCAGGCTTCGGCGGGCCTCGCGCAGCACGCCCTTGAGGGACGAGCCCGGAACGAACGGGATGTTCGTCGCGCGCAGGCGGGCGATGGGCAGATCGATGATGCCCACGCTCTGTCCTGTCCCAGCGTGCAGGGGTGACAGTGCGTGCAGCAGGTACGGCCGGGTCTCCAGGCTCAAGTGCGTCCCTCCTTGGGGTTCCAGTGCCCGGGCAGGACTCGCCCCAGGCCCTCCTCGCGGCTGCCGCCCCATGCGGCCAGCCACAGCGCGGACAACGCGGTGAAGCCTCGTCCGTCCACCTTCTCGAAGAAGTAGGTGGACCCTGCTGGGACCAGCCGGCGCGTGGCCCGGGGCCTCCCCCGTGCCATGTCCCACGTCGACAGCTCCAGGGACCGGGGGACCAGTGCCGCTCGGAGCACCACCCGGCCCTCCACCCCAGGCAGCGTCCCCACCCAGGCGGGCTGCCCCTCGTGCTCGGTGCGCTCCAGCCCGTCCGGGAGCCAGCCGCGCTCGAAGTGCGCGGGTGTGGCCAGCACCAGGCGCAGTCCGGGCGAGGACCGCGGCAGCTCCTTCGGCGCTGAGAAGAGCTCCGTCCCCACCGGCTCGGCCATCGCCATGCGGCGCTTGCCCCCCAGGCCCACGGGCCCTCGAGGAAAGGCGGGCGTGTCCTCCGGCAGCGCGCACTCCACCCCCAGCGCCCACTCCCCGCTGCGCTCCAGCGTCTCCAGCACCTCCGCCTGGTAGAGCATGCCTGGCACTGCCGCCTGCGTGGTGGGATCCAGGGTGACGCGTACGTCCGTGCGGCGGACGGGCTCGGGCGCTGGCTGCGAAGGGGGCACCTCGCCGCTCAGCCAGAGCAGGAGCGCC
>NZ_DASPHO010000357.1:0-14288 GCF_035629615.1 Hyalangium sp.
GCAGCGCCGCCTGCGTGGACGAGAGCGTCACCTTCAACGTGTCCAGCTGTCCCACCACCTCGTCGCGCTCGGAGCGCGCCACCGAGAGCGCCGCGTGCAGCTCCTCCGCCTGGGCCTCGGCGTTGCGCGCCGTCTCCGACAGCGCCGCCCCGTCCGCCTCGACACGGTCGCGCAGCGCGATCTGCTCGGCCTCGCTGGCCTCCAGCGCACCCCGGAGCGAGGCCACCTCCAGCTCGGCGGACTGCGCCCGCTCGGAGAACTCGGAGACCTCCGCCTCCAGCCCGCGCACCTTCTCGGTGAGCGTGGCCACCCGGCCCTCGGCCGTCTCCGCGCGCCCGATGAGCGAGCCCGCCTCGGAGGTGCGAGCCGAGAGCGCCGCGCGCACCCCCACCAGGTCCGCGTCCTTGAGGGCCACGGTCCGCTCGAGCTCGGTGATTCGCGTCTTCTGGGTCTTCTTCTCCGCCTCGAGCGTCTCCACCTGCTGCCGCGCGGCGGCGAGCTCCGAGCGAGCCTCGTCCCGCTCCGCCTCCAGCAGCTGGGCTCGGGTCTGCGCCTCCTCGAGCGAGCTGCGGGACCACTCGCTCTCGCTCTCCAGGGCGCTCAGGTTGCCGTTGGCCTCGGCCAGCGCCGTCTCCAGCTGGCTGTTGCGCAGCTGCAGCTCCTCGCGCTCGGAGGCCAGGGTGTCGCGCTCGGAGGCCAGGGCCTCGCGCTCGGCGTTGGAGGTGTCCAGCTCGCCCGTCAGCCGTTCCACGTCCGAGAGCGCGGCCTGGAATTGCTCCTGGACGGCCTCCATGGTGCCCTGGGCCTCGGACTTCTCCGCGGCCAGGTCCGCCACGCGATCCTGCGCCAGCGACAGGGCCTCCTTGGCGCCGATGAGCTCCTCGGCCAGCGACGCGCGCGCCTCCCGCTCTGCCCGCAGCTCATCCTGCAGCCGCGGCAGCTCCGCCTCCACGTTGAGCAGCGCACGGGACAGATCCCGGCGATCCGCCTCCATCGCCTCCAGCTCGCCCTGCACCTCCGCCAGCTTCGCCTCGGCCGTGGCCGCGCGCTTCTCCTGGCGCGTCTTGTCCTCCTGCGCCACGGTCAGCTTCAGGGGCAGGTCCTTCAGGCCGCCGAGCTGGCCTCTGACTTCGGTGATCTCCTTCTTCGCGGCCGCGAGATCCTGGGTGAGCTGCTGCACGGACTGGCGCTGCGCGGAGGCCTCCGTGTCCTTCTCCGCGTACAGCGAGCGCGCCCGGGCCAGCGTCTCGGTCTTCTGCTTGAGCACCTGGCGGAAGAACTCGATCTTCTCCTCTGGCGCCGCCCCCATGGACATGCGGGGCTCGGGGGGCTCACCGAACGGGTCACTCCCGCCCAGCGGGCGGTTGGCCTTGGCCAGGGGAGAGGGGACTCCGGACTGGCTCCCGCTGGGGATCGGCGCCGGGGGCGACGAGCCGGCCGAAGCGGACGAGGAGGCCGGAGGACTCTTCCGGGGAGGCAGCGGGGGTGGAGCGGCCGGAGCTGGCTTGCTCGCCGTAGGAGGGGCCGAGGGGGCACCACCTTCCAGGCTTTCACGCAGGTCCGCCAGCGGATCCAGCTCTTCCAGGGGCGATGCCATGAGGGGCTCAGGTTATCGCCCGTGCGGGCAGTTCTCCAAATACGCACATGGAGAGAAAGCGCCTGCCCCCCCCCGCCAGGGCTCCGAGGTGCCATCGGAGGGTGCCATGGAATCGCCTGGGGACAGGCCGGACGTTAGGCAGTAGGGGAAACCTCACGCTCCGTCTTGCTTCCCAGCAGGGCTGGTGCCAGCTTCGGACGCCTCCTATGCCCCTCCGCTATACGCTCCCCAACGGGCTGACTGTCATCTTCGAAGAGCACCACGCCGCCAAGGTCGCGGCCTTCCAGGTCTGGGTGAAGGTCGGCAGTGCCGACGAGCGGCCGGACCAGGCCGGGCTCGCCCACCTCCACGAGCACATGCTCTTCAAGGGCACCGCGCGCCGGGGGCCCGGAGAGATTGCCCGGGATGTGGAGGCGCACGGCGGGGAGATCAACGCCTGGACGTCCTTCGACCAGACGGTCTACCACATCGTCATCGCCAGCCAGTTCGCCCGGATGGGGCTGGACATCCTCGGCGACGCAGTGCGGCACTCGGCGTTTGACCGGGAGGAGCTGGCGCGGGAGAGCGAGGTGGTGTGCGAGGAGATCAAGCGCAGCCAGGACACCCCGTCCCGGCGGGCCTCGCGGGACTTGTTCGCCACCGCCTACCAGGTGCACCCCTACCGCAAGCCGGTGATCGGCACCGAGGAGAGCGTCCGGAGCTTCAGCCGGGAGAAGGTGCTGGAGTTCTACCACCGCTACTACTCGCCGAAGAACCTGGTGCTCTCGGTGGTGGGGGATCTGCGCGAGGCGGAGCTGCGGGCGTGGGTGGAGGAGATCTTCGGTGGAGACTGGGGCCGGCCCTTCGAGGGGCTGGCGGCGCGTGCCTCCGAGCCGGAGGCCCCGGGCCGCCGGATGCTGCTGCGCGAGGAGGATGTGAAGGAGGGCCTGCTCCACCTGAGCTTTGGCATTCCCCAGGCGAGCCACCCGGACGTGCCCGCGCTGGACATCCTGGCGATGGTGGCGGGCCAGGGCGAGGCCTCCCGGCTGGCGGTGGAGGTGAAGCGCAAGCTCAGCCTCGTCAACGACATCCACGCCTCCGCGTACACGCCGAGGGACCCGGGCCTCTTCAGCATCTCGCTCACCGTGCCCCCAGCGAACGTGGCGCGCGCGCTGGAGGAGGCGGCGCGGGTGCTGGCCGAGCTGCGGGTGCGCCCCGTGTCCGCGGATGAGCTGGCGACGGTGAAGGCGCTCGTCGAGGCGGAGGCCGTGTACCAGCGCGAGACGGTGCAGGGCATGGCGAGGAAGATGGGCTACTACCAGTCCTCCATGGGCGGGCTGGAGGCGGAGGAGCGCTACTACGAGGCCGTGGCCCGGCTGACTCCCGAGGACGTGCGGGACGTGGCCGAGCGCTACCTCCGCTTCGATCGGGCGGTGCTGACGGGGCTGCTGCCGCAGGGCACGGCCTTCACCGCGGAGCAGGCGCAGGAGCTCCTCGACGGGGTGGCCCACGAGGCCCCTACCCTGCGGCCCGAGCGCAAGGTGCGTAGACCTGGCAACGACGTGCCCATGCGGGTAGTCCCCTCGCGCTCGAGCACCGGGGAGATCATCCAGGAGACGCTCCCCTCGGGCGCGCGCATCCTGGTGCGTGAGGAGCACGGCGTGCCGCTCTTCGCGATGCGGGCGGCGTTCGCGGGCGGGCTGCGCTACGAGACGCCGGCCACCAACGGGCTGACGACGCTGCTGAGCCGCAGCCTCACGCGGGGCACGCGCACGCGGGACGCGGAGGAGATCTCGCAGCTGGTGGACGCCTACGCGGGCTCCCTGCAGGGGGCGGGCGGGCGCAACTCGGTGGGGGTGCGCGGGGAGTTCCTCTCCCGTCACTTCGAGCAGGCCTTCCGCCTCTTCGCCGACTGCGTGGTGGAGCCCACCTTCCCCGAGGCAGAGGTGGCCCGGGAGCGCCGCCTGCTGCTGCAGGACATCCTCACCCGGGAGGACAAGCCCTCGGGGCTGGCCTTCGATCTGTTCGCCCGGACGCTGTACCGCGCGCACCCGTACCGGATGCCGACGCTCGGGGAACGGGGACCGGTGGAGGCGCTGGGGCCCGAGGCGCTGCGGGACTACCACGCGGCGCACATGGATCCCTCGCAGCTGTCGCTGTGCGTGGTGGGGGACGTGAAGGTGGAAGAGGTGATGGCGCTGGCGCGGGAGTACTTCGGCAAGCCGCTGGGCCGGGCGAAGCCAGCGCCGGCAGTGCCGGTAGAGCCGCCTCCGGAGGCCCTGCGCGAGGAGAAGCGGGTGCTGGCGCGCGCCCAGTCGCACGTGGTGTACGGCTTCATGGGCTTGCGGCTGAACGAGCAGGAGCGGCACGCGCTGGAGGTGCTCTCCATGCTGCTGTCGGGGCAGGGCGGGCGGCTCTTCGTGGAGCTGCGGGACAAGCGCTCCATGGCCTACAGCGTGAGCAGCTTCACGGTGGAGGGCGTGGATCCGGGCTACTTCGCCGCCTATATCGGGACGAGCCCGGAGAAGGTGAACGATGCGCTCGCGGGCATCCGGGCGGAGTTCGCGCGGGTGAGGGACGAGCCCGTCTCCGAGACAGAGCTGGCGCGGGCGCGACAGCACTTGATCGGGACGAACGAGATCGGCCTGCAGCGCAACGCGGCGCGGGCGGCGCTGCTGGCGCTGGACGCCTGCTACGGGATGGGGCTGGAGAACTTCCTCCACTACTCGGAGCGGATCGCCGCGGTGACGGCCGAGGAGGTGCGCGAGGTGGCCCGTCGCGTCATCGACTTCGACCACAGCGCGCTGGCCATCGTAGGGCCGTAGTCTGAAAGGCGCTTTGTTCGAGCCTGGGGTTGGACCAGACTGCCGCGATCCTTTCAGGAGGAATGGATGGGAATCGCGGAGCGCAAGGCGGCCAGCCAGTTCGAGGAGACGATCTACCCGAAGCTGAAGAAGGAGATCGACGCCGCCGCCCACTTCGAGGTGCCAGTCGAGGTGGACTGGAACACGCTGACGGTGGATGGCTACCAGCACCTCTACGAGGAGGCGTGGCCGAAGATCTACTTCACGCCGCTCATCGGGGCCCTGAAGGCCATCGCGGTGGACGATCTGGGCCGGGAGGTGCTCCGGAGCGCGCTGAAGCGGGTGGTGATTCGCAACACGACGGGGGCGGCCTCGGGCACCAGCATGGTGCGGTTCCAGGACGGCGTTCTGACGCTGGACCACGAGCCGGTCACCAACGTGGACAACCTCGAGGATCGGCAGGAGCACATCCAGAAGGCGCTGGAGGCGGCGCCGGAGGATGCGGGGCACCCGGAGGACCCGCTCGCGGCGTTCCTCGCATGGAACGCGCATGGGGTGGACGCGACGCTCTTCGTGCTGCAGAAGCTGGCGTGGCGGCAGCAGGCGGGGATCCCGGTGATCCTGCCGCGGATGACGCTGTTGATGCGCAGCGGGCGCGGGGTGACGGGCATCCTGCGCGAGATCCTGGAGGACCGGCGCGAGGGCCGGTCGGTGCTGGTGTGGGTGCCGCGGGAGAGCGGCATGCCCTATGACGACCTGGTCCTCGTCCCGGTGAACACCATCGAGGCCATCTCGGTGCATGACGCGCCTGCGTTCGGGGCGCTGAGGCGGGATGCGCCTCCGACGCCCTCACTGCTCGAGCTGCGGCGACGGCTTGCGGCGCTGGAGACACAGCTCCGGGGACTGCTGGAGACCTCGGTGAGCGTGGGGCTCGGACCTGAGGTGCAGGCAACGTCGGCGAAGGACCTGCGGGCGCTGGGGTTCCTGGCGGACCGGGCGCGCGAGGTGCTGGAGGGGCTGGGCAAGGACAAGGTGGGCAAGGCCGCGCTGCGCGAGAAGGTCCAACGCATCCAGCTGAGCGTGGCGGACGACAAGGGCGTGGCAGTGTCAGGCCACGCGCTGGAGCTGACCACCGGCCGCCGCCCCGTGGACTGGTACACGCGCAAGGAGCTGGAGGAGGCCGTCCAGTCCGCGCTGTGACAGAGGCGGCTTGGCTGCCCATGTCCCAGCACCGCAGACCTCCTTCGAGAGGCTGGACTGCCGGTTGCTGGTCTGTTCCTGGTCAGCGCAGGCCGCCAACGGGCTCGCGCTGGGTCGTTTGCAGAGGAGTCGAGCCATGTTCCAGCAGGAGCGTGGCGCATGGTTGTCGTCTCCCCTTCTTCAGCAGCCTGCGGCAGCGCCCTTGGAGCCGCCCGCGTGCGTGACTGTTCGGAAATGTCGGGACTTTTCGTGCTTCGACTCAACATTGCCCTCCACGCGCCAGGGGCTCACCAGGCCCCCAGGAACAGCGGCCCATAGGGTAGGCGCAAGCACGGGCCGGGGAATGACATACCAAGACTTACTCCCCAGGTGAACCCTATCGGCCCTACCTACTAGGTTATATTGATAGGAGGCTTGGGATGCCGGATAGGGGCCACTGGCCTGCTTCATGACCGCAGACTCGGGCTGGGGCTCGCTGTCGGCGGCACACAGAACGAACCTGTCTGACAAGCAGACAGGTTTTGTGAAACCGCGTCCGGGAGCCCCTGCCTCAGGGAGATACATCGTGATGAAAAGTACCGACACGGGAGCCTCTAACAAGATCCCCTCTGACGAGCCGCCGTGCATCGACTGTGAAGGAAAGGGCTGGCTGCACATGACAAGCGGCTTGCATGGACGTGAGATTCAGCGCTGTGACTCGTGCTGTCTTTTCGCCGTGGATGAGGAAGCCACGGAGGTGCACGACAAGGAGTGTGGCTGCACATGGGCCGGATCTGAGGAGGAGGAACCGCAGGAGTGCAGCATCCGATTTGACAGGCGCCCTGCTCGCCGTGGCATCGCGGAGCTGCTCCTCGACCCAACCGTCAAATTTCATCGCATCTCGGCTGCCGTCCACAGAGAGGCACTGGAGTCACGCTGGAGGAGATTCCAGGCCAACCTTCAGCCCATCGCTCGGGGCCTGCCCGCCGCTGACTCCAACAGACGACGGAGGAGACCTCGCGGTTCAGGAGAATCTCCCGCCTGAGGCAAGCCGTGCACCCGGATCACGGCTCAGGGCCGCTTGACGAACGTCATTGGCGGACGGTCGTTCTTGCCCTTGCCCGCCGCGCGCAGCGCCACCGGATCCAGCCCCGACAGGTGCAGCGCCGTCGAGTACACGTGCCCCGCATCGGCGATGAAGCTGTTGGGGCTCTTCGTCCGCCCGGAGATGAGCTGCCCCGAGTCCGGGTTGTACGCCGGGTCCAGCGTGCCATCCGGCATCATCGGGATGCCCTCCAGCGTCGCGCTGCCTACCCGCCCGAACTGCGTGTTGCCCCTCACCGTCCCCCCCAGGAACGCCGCGCTGTTCACCCGCCAGTGCTGGCAGCAGTCCTGCTTCAGGATCTCGTCGTACTTCTGCACGTCCGTCAGCCCCGCGTTGGCCAGGATGCCCTCCACATCCCCGCTGATCGTCCGCCCCATCTCCGACGCCAGCACGATCGTCGTGTGGTCGAAGTAGCTCCGGCCCGACGTCCCATACTCCGTGCTCTTCAGCCTCGCCACCAGCGCCTTGAGCGGGTTCCACAGGTTCCTGCGCATGATCGCAGCCTGATCCGCCTGGCCCCGGTTCGTCATGATGTAGCTGCGCTCCCGGTGCGTGTCGAACTGGCGCAGCCCCCGGTTCTCGATGAAGAAGCCGATCGACAGCCCCTTCGTCATCATCTCGTACGTCATCAACGCCTGGACGTTGGTATTGGGCGTCTCCTTCGAGCGGGCCGGGTTGCCGTTGATGGACGCGGCCTCCGTCGTCTCGTCCGCGGCGGCGACGCCAAACTCGGTGCGCAGCGTCGCATCCGTGAAGAGCGTCTGCGGGTTGATGGTGACGGTGGTGCCCCCCGTGAGCGCCCGGTGGATGGTGAGCGCCGAGGAGAACGCACGCACCGACTCTCCGTTCTTCTCCGCCAGGAAGCTGGCCTGGAGGTTGTCGGTGAACTGGCGGATGCGCGCGTTGCGCTGCCCCTGAGACACGCTGCCCAGCGACATGAGCCGGTTGCGCATGTCCGCCGGCGTCTTCCCGTACAGCGTGTGCGCGTGCACCGGCCCCAGCCTCTCGTAGTAGCCGGTCCCGTCCGGGTACGAGGGAATGGACAGCTCGCCGTCCGACAGCCACCGGTGCCAGCTCACGTGCGGCAGCAGGTAGCCGTTGCCGTACGCCTCGCAGAAGGCCTGCATCACCGTGCGCTCGTTCGGCTGGCGGTACGCGGACAGGGACGCGCTGTAGCGGCCGTAGTGGTACTCCCACCGTCCGCCCGAGTGGAACGTGTTGCCGTTGTGGCTGGACACCACCGACATGTCCGGGAACAGCGGCACCCCGTCCTCGGCCAGGTAGCCGTAGGTGATGTTGCCCACCGTGCGCGGCGGGTTCAGCGGGCTGGTGCCGTAGTTCGTCGGCCGGTACCTGTGCTGGCTCCACGAAGGCGTGGGGCGCAGCGCGCCCGCAGGGATGAGGCGCGCGCCGTCATTCGGCGTGTGCGCCGGGTTGAACATCGAGTACCCGTCCCAGCCTCCCTCCTGGAACCAGTAGATGAGGAAGTGGGGCGTGGCGTTGAGCTCCGCCGCAGCGGCCTCGGCGATGCCCAGCTCCTTCTTCGTGCCCGGCACTCCAAAGCTCCGGAAGAAGCGGAGCCAGTCCAGGGTGCTGATGGCGGTGCCGGCGAGCGCGCCAGCGAGGAATTGGCGGCGTTTCATCGGTGGGTGTACTCGGGTGAGAGAGCGATGGTCTTGATCACGGCCTTCAGGTTGCCGTTGTCTGCCTGCGCCACATCCCAGAGGCGCTTGTACATGACGCGCTCATCCTGGGTGTGCCGCATCTCCCGCCCGAAGAAGAGCATGTACTGGGCGTTGATCGTCCGGCGCGCGAAGGACTCCTTCCGCACCGCCTTCTGCGCGAAGCCCGGCATGCCCTGGCCCCTGAAGGCGTAGGTGCCCACCATGCCTCGATCGCTGTCGTCGATGGGGCGGCCCTGCTCGTCCGCGGTGCGGTAGGTGCCGTCGTCCGCCCACCGCAGCCGCTGGTGCGCCAGCGGGGTGAGCGTCTGGTGGCACGAGTAGCAGAGGCTGGTGGGATCCACCGTGGAGGCCGCCGTGGCCGCCCCGCGCATGTCGAACACCTCCGAGGGAATCTCGAAGATCGATCCCATGAAGTCCGTCATCACCCGCGCCGCGTAGTTGTAGTGCGGCAGCCCCGGCTTGTTCTGGAGGAAGCCCTTCATCGTCAGCACGCCCGTCCGGCCGTGCTCGGGCGGTCGCGCCACCTTGGTGAAGTCCGCCGCCACCGAGTAGTCACCCGTGAGCAGCTCCTGGAAGTGAGTGCCCGTGGTGGCCAGGTACGTCCACAGGCGCGCGGGCTCGTCCGTGTCCGCCGTGCCCTCGCTCTCGGTGCGGATGCGCATCTTGTGGAAGTAGTACGTGCGGAAGTCCGGGGAGGCCAGGTACGCGTCCACCATCTGCTCCCAGCTCTTGCGGCCCGCCTCGAAGTCCGCCAGCTCGGTGGCGTTGGGCGGCCGGCCCACCAGATCCTGGGCCAGCTTCACCAGCAGCAGCCGCTCCCGCTCCATGGCCGTGAGGGACTCGTACGAGGGTGGCAGCGTGAAGAGGAAATCCGGCGCGCGCATCAGCCCCTCGCACAGCCCGCCCCACGCCTTGGCCAGCTCCGCCTCGTAGCCCGACAGGTCCTTCACCAGCGCGTAGCCGCTCGTCCGCTCCTGCGCGCTGCTGGGGCGGTACAGCATCCGGCGATAGAGCGAGTCCACCTTGGCCTTCGCCGCGTCCGTGCGCGTCGTGCCCGTGGAAGCCTCCGTGGGGCCGTTCACCCTGATCCAGTCCACGTAGAGGTTGCGATCGCACACCCCCTCCTGGGTGTAGTCGTTGGTGAAGGCCGCCGAGAGCGTGTGCGTGCCCGCAGTCACCGTGAGCGTGTGCGTGTGCTCCGCGTACGTGGTGGCCGACACGGCGTACGTCCTCACCGTGGTGCCGTCCACGCGCACGTCCATGGCCGGCAGAGCCGGGCCGCACGGGCTGCCATAGGCGCGCACCGTGAGGTTGTACGTGCCGGTGACGGGGAAGTTGTAGGGCTGCGTCGTGGTGAGGCTGCCGTTGGTGTAGAGGTTCCACCCCGTGGCGGTGCGCGCCCCCGTGGTGGGCGTGAGGTCCGTGGTCGTCTCCGCCTCATACTGCCGGGTGGCCGCCGGCGGCGTGTCGATGATGGGCGCCGAGGTGTCCAGGCCCGCGAAGGGGCCCGTCCTGTTGCGCGCCGCCTGGAGGCAGACATCCGGCGCCAGCGCATCCATCCCCAGCAGGAAGTCCGGCGAGGCCACGCGCGCCTCGACGAAGTACTGCACATAGTCCACGCCGCCAAAGAGGCCCACGTGCTGGGCGAACTTGTCCACCCCGCCGCGGATCCAGTCGTCGTTGAAGATCTGCTTCACCTTCCCCTTGAGCTGCACGTAGCCGAGGAAGGGGTTGTCATAGGTCGTCACCGCCGGCCCCGTGTACGGCTGCAAGAGCGCCGGAGGGAACTCCTCGTCCGGGGGCGTCTGCGGCGAGCGGGACTCCACCGCGGCAAGCTGGCAGGTGAGGCTGGCCACCGCGGCGATCTCCCGAGCGCTCCAGGAGGGCTGCCCGCGCGGCATCCGCACGCTCTCGTCGGTGGTGTACAGCCGCGACACGAGCGAGCCGGGCTGGGTGCTGAAGAAGCCCGCGGCCCGCGCCGCGTAGAACGTCTCCGTGGGCTCCTGGCTCACCTTGAACTGCCGGCCGCTGGTGGTGGTGTGGCAGGAGATGCAGCCCGAGTCCTGGCGCACCATCGCCGGGTACACCTCGCGCCCGAAGTCCGCCGCGATGCCCGCCAGCGTCACCGTGCCCGGCACGCTGGCCAGCTGGCACGAGAGCGCCCCCGTCTCGTCCACCGGGAGGGGAGGCGGATTCTCATCGTCGTACACGGGCACGCCCCCCACGGCGGGGAGCTCCAGGCTGGCCTGCCCGTAGCAGCCCAGGACGCTCGCAGCGACAGCCGCCAGGAGCATGCGCAGTCGATGGTGCCGGAATTCCACCTGGGTCCCTCCAGACTCGGAACTCATGCGAGTAGTGGGTCCGCAGTTACACAGGAAAACAAGTTGATGACTAAACCCTTGAGATCACTGAGCCTGGCGGCGCAACCCAGTTACAATGTTGCGATGGGGAGAGTTCCCGACACGAGCGCTCCCAGCGCATCGGGAATTCGCAACTCCTGCCGAGCCGCTCGAATTTCCACGGCCTCGAGGCAGCTCAAGCAGGCTGACTTCCAAGGGAGCGGAGAGGCGCATGCCTTGCGCCCCGTAGCCGCCTCAACCTCGCGAGCGAGGAGCTCCGCTCAGAGCGCCGTGCGCATCCACACGGCGCGCACCAGCGGGGCGTCCAGCGCTCCGAGCCGCTGCCGCCCCATCACCACGCCGACCAGCTCCACCCGCGAGCCCCTCGGGAAGTCCTGCGCCCACAGCCGGTCCGGCGCCACGAACACCAGCACCCGCGTGCCGCCCACCTGCACCACCGCGATGTTCTCTCCCTCGCGGCGCTCCAGCACCCCGCGCAGCAGCACCGCCTGGCCCACCAGCCGCTCTGGATCCTGCAGCTTGTCCAGCTCCGGGCTGTCCCCCGTGATCGTCAGCGCCTGCGGGTAGGCCGCCACCGCATCCTCGAACGAGCCCACCGTCGGCGCGTCCGTCGGCTCCGGACTGTCCCCGCGCGCGGCCAGCGCCGCGTCCAGCAGCTTCACCCGCTCCTCTACCGGCGCGCCCGGAAGAGCCTTGCACCCCACCACCCGCTTGCGCAGCACCTGGAGGTGCTCCGCCTCCTCCTGCGCGAGCGCCGTCGGCTCCATCGGCTCCGCCAGCATCCGGCTGCAGAGGCGGAACAGCGCGAGCAGCTCCTGGTCCTCCTCGCTGATCACCGCGGGCTCCCCGCCGATGAGCACCCCCGTGAAGCTCATGCCGCGCAGCTCGTCCGTCGTGAGCTCCAGCGTCCCGTTGGCGAGAGGACGTGGCTCCGGTGGCGTGCCAGCGCCTCCGGCGAACTCCACCGTGCCGCTCGCTGGCTGGGGACGGCAGGGCTCCTCGCGCAGGCTCACCACCGCGTCCGCCTTGCGCGTCTCCGTCTCCTCGCCGGCTCGCACCGTCTGGATGATGCCCGTGATGAGCGCGGGCACCCCCAGCGACACCAGCACCACGCCCCACACCGTCGCCACCCTCTGCGTGGAGGCGCCGTAGCGGCCCTCCCGGTCGATGACGTCCCGGTCCGGCGCAGTCGAGAAGAGGGGCCGAGCCAGCAGCAGGCCCGCGCCGACCGCGGTGTTCGCCGCTCCGGCGCTGATCGCGGGGCCGGCCGAGGGCTCATAGCGCTCGGTGATGATGTTCTCCACGAACTCCTCGTGCTGCTCAGAGCGGCACAGCTCCGAGCTCACGAAGTGGAACTGGAGCTTCGGCCACTTCGCCTCCACATCCGCCGCCAGCGTCCGCTCGCCGAGCGTCACCTCTTTGGCGTAGGTGCGCAGCAGCGGGCCTCGCTCCGTGCGGCGCTCCGTCTGCATCGGCGCGCACCCCACCGCCAGCACCAGCCCACAGGCCATCCATCGCTTCCACTTCATGGCTAGCGCCCTCCCAGGAAGCCGATGAGGTCCGGGCAGTCCTCCAGCACCTCATCCACATCCTCGCACGTCGGCGCCTTGGCCGGGTCCGTGCTCTGGCGCACCAGCGGCAGGCGGCAGCGCAGGACGCGCTCGCGCGAGGGCGACGAGAAAGCGAAGTCCTCCCCGCCGCACCCGGTGCGCTCCTGCAGCGTGGACTGGCAGTCCATGTTCCCGAGGACCAGCTGCTCGTTCACCCCCGTACATGTCCGAGCCAGGCACATGCGGGTGATGACGTCCTGACAGAGGGCGGCATCCGGCGCGGGAGGACCGGAGCAGGCGCACACCCAGGCCAACAAACCAAGGGCAAGGAGTCTCATGGCCCTTCCACCATACCCATCCCAGGATTAAAGGGCGCGCATGTCCCAGACCTATCTGTCACTCACCGTGGAGTTGCCCGAGGATCAGTCGGAGGCTGTACAGGACGTGCTCCACGAGGCGGGCGCCATGGGCCTGGAGGTGCGAGACCGGGAGGCTCCGCCCATGCCGGGGGTGCGCGGCCCCAACCCCGGCGAGGCCATCGTCATCGCCTACTTCGAGGAGGCGGACACCGCCGAGGCCGTCCGCGCCCAGGTGGCCGAGGACTTTCCCGACGCCCGCCTGCTGCTGGAGGAGAAGCCACAGCAGGACTGGAGCAACGAGTGGAAGGCGCTCATCAAGTCCGTGCAGGTGGGCCGGCTCTGGGTGGGCCCACCGTGGGAGGCGGACGCCGCGCCCCAGGACAAGGTGCGCATCGTCATCGAGCCGAAGATGGCCTTCGGCACCGGGGACCACCCCACTACGTCCCTGTGCCTGGCGGCCATTGACGCGTACATGGCCTCGCACCCGGGCGCGAGCGTGCTGGACGTGGGCACCGGCACCGGGGTGCTCGCCATCGCCGCGAAGAAGCTGGGCGCGAGCCGCGTGGTGGGCACGGACAACGACCCGACGTCCGTGGAGCTGGCCCACGAGAACGCCAGCGTGAATGGCACACCGGAGCTGGAGCTGTCCGGCAAGGAGCTGACGCAGGTGAAGGGCCCCTTCGACTTCGTGGTGGCCAACATCCTGGCCAACACGCTCATCGCCCTGGCGCCGCTCATTGCCCCCAAGGTGAAGGAGCGGCTCGTGCTGGCGGGCGTGCTCGCGCCCCAGAAGGCCGAGGTGGAGGCCGCCTACCGCGCCCAGGGGCTCATCCCCGAGGCGGGGGCGGCCCAGGGCGAGTGGGTGCGGCTCGACTTCCACCGCTGAGAAGAGCAGCACCCCGCCCGTGATGCCCGCGAAGGTGCTGGAGTCAGCGGGGGCGAAGCTGGCGGTCCAGTTCCACGATGGCCGTGCCAATCCCATTGCTCGCCCGAGAGTACCTCACGTCCTGGAGGACCACGCGGTAGCCGGACGCCTGCTCCTCCACTCGGTAGGTGGGGAAGCGCAGCCAGTTGACGAAGCCTCTCACCTGAGGAGCCTCCAGCGCCGCTTGGACAATCGGGTCCGGAGCCTCTCGGGGAAGGCTGGGGTGGCTGATGCGGAAGCGCCCCGCGTCTCCCACCAGCCAGTCCACCTCGACGAACTCGTAGCGCCCGGGGACCAGGGCAATGACATCGCGTGTGAACGGGTTGGCGGGGAGTGGACCTGCCATGAGGCGCTCCGCCTCCATGCCCTGCTGTCTCAGCCACTCCGCCACCTGCCGCTCCGCGAGCCGCGAGCCCGCGAACATCGCCACCATGTAGAGGAGCAGCGCGAGGCCACAGACCGTGGCCACTCGCTCGACGGGCAGCGAGCGGATGCCTCGGACTCGCAGGAAGACGACGGCGGCGACACCCACCGCCCAGAGCAGCTTCACCGGGAGCGGGGCCAGCTCCGTGGAGGCGATGAGCCCCGTGGTCGCCACACCCAGCAGCAGCCACCCGACCATGCTCCAGCGAGCCCGAGCGTCCGCCATGACGACAGCGGCCGCCGCGAGCAGCCACAGCCACGGGTCGAAGATGAAGAGCGCGTCGCCATAGAACCACTGCCCATCGAAGGGCATCAGCACACG
>NZ_DASPHO010000358.1:0-29489 GCF_035629615.1 Hyalangium sp.
TACCCCCGGAAGTCCCACACTTCCCCCACCTGATGGGTCGTGGAGTTCCTCCCCCTCAGCCTACCTGATCGGGCGGAGATCCGCCTGATCCCTGCCTCTGCCCCGCCTCAATCGTCCGGCTGTTCGTCGGACACGTCCATCGCGGTGGTGAAGTTGGGGAGCACCGGGTTGAGCTCCTGGGAGCTCACCAAGGCATCCGTGTCCACTCGCAGCATGGGGGACTCGACGATGACGGGCTGGCGGCGCGGAGGCCCCTGCTGGACGAGCTTGCGGAAGTCCTCGAAGTCACGGCCCTGCATCTTCACGAAGGCGCTGAAGGGTGCCACGGCCCCCAGCTTCGGCAGGCCATCCTCCAGGGCGCCGGCCCGCAGCGTCACCAGCAGCGCGCCGGGCACCTTGGTGCTGCGGAAGAGCACCCGCGCATCCTTGGGCACGTGAGACAGCGGCACGAGCGCGGCCTCCGCGCCCTTGGCCTCGAGCATCTTCAGCGCCGACTCCACGTTGGGCACGGACACCAGCTTGAAGTGCTTCTGCGCATCCAGGTCGCCCGCGAAGACGACGTTGGAGACGAACTTCGGATCCGAGGGCCCCGCGCCCTTGGTGAGCGCCAGGCGCTTGCCGGACAGATCCTTCACCGAGCCCTTCCCGTAGGAGATGACGGCCCAGCGCTGCGCGGTGTCTCCCGAGAGCGCGGCGGAGGCCACGGGCGTGGCCTTGGAGCCCAGCTGCACCGCCGCCCACGCGTCCACCACCGCGAAGTCCAGGGTGCCGTCGGAGATCGCCTTGGAGAAGTCCTCGTAGCGGCCAAAGCTCTTGGCCGCCACGGGCTGGCCCAGCGCGGTGCCGATCTGCGCGGCCAGCTTCTCGGCGAAGTCGAAGCGCTCCTGGCCATCCGCCAGGGTGGTGGGCAGGAAGACGCCCAGGGTGGTCTTCTTCTGCGCCCACGCGGAGGGTGCCAGGGCACACACCAGCGCGAGCCCGATCAACAGGCGTGCGGTCTTCATCGAGTGCTCTCCGTAGCGGTGGCCCCGTTGGAGTCAGCGTTGGCGTTGGAGTCGGAATCGGACGCGGCACCGCTCAGGCCGTAGATGGCCACGAGCCGATCCCTCCACTCACGCACGGCCGCCATCCGGGGGCCGCCGCTGGAGGACAGGTAGCGGCGGTAGGCTTCCACCGCCTCGGGGATGTCGTTGCGGCGCTCCTGGGCGTCGATGCCCAGGTTGAGCGTGGCCGTGGACACGGAGGGCTCCAGCTTGCGCCACTCGGCCACGGCGTCGGCCGCCTTGCCCTTGCGGTAGTCCACGCAGGCCATGTTGTGCTGGAGGACGGTGTTGTCCGGCTCGGCGACGAGCGCGGCCTTGAAGGCCTTCTCCGCCAGCTTGAAGTTGCCCGAGAGGTACGCGCGCTCACCCTCGAGCCGGTGGAGCCCGTTGGTGAGGGCGGCGATCCACCGGGCCTGCCAGGGAGAGGGCTTCTTGGAGGCCCCAGCGAGCACCTTGCGCGACTGGGGCACCTGCTCCTTGCGGTACAGCAGATAGGCCTCGGTGAGCGCACGCGTGTTGGACACGGCCCAGCGCGGCGCCGGGGTGAAGCTCTTCTTGAGGGAGGCACTCGCCTCCCCGAAGCGCTTGCCCTCCGCGTAGATGAGCGCGCGGGTGAAGGCGGCCAGCTTGGCCAGATCCGGCTGCTTGTTGAGCGGGAACTTCTCCGCCAGATCCACGTCCTTCTCCGCGGCCCCGGCATCCCCCTTCTCCACGCTGTCCAGGCCGCGGCGCAGCAGCAGGAGCGGGAGGTTGGCCTGGGCCAGATCGCGAGCGGCCTTGGAGGGGCCCGGCTCGGACAGCCGCTGCACGGCCTCGTTCACGCGCCCCAGCTCCACCTCCGCCAGCGCCGCGCCCACGGACACATCCGCCAGCTCACCCGGCTCCTCCGTCAGCTTCGCGGCCTGCTCGAAGGCCTCCAGCGACTTCTGCGCGTCGCCAGCGCCGTGGCGGGCGTAGCCCAGCAGCCAGTGCTCGCGCCAGGTGGCGCCCGGCAGCGTCACGCCCTGCTCCAGCACGGCGCGCGCCCCGGCAAAGTCCCGCTTCTGCAGCAGCGAGGCGCCGAGCCGGCGGGCCATGGCCGCGCTGCGCTCGAGATCATACGCGCGGCGCAGATCGCGCACGGCATCATCCAGCCGGTTGCTCTCGGCGCGGCCTCGCGCCCGGTGGGCCAGCGAGCGCGCCAGCCACTTGGAGGAGGCGGCGTTGCCCGGCTCCACGGAGAGCGCGTTGCTGTAGTCCTCGATGGCCTGATCCCACTGGCCGGTGGCGAAGTGATCGGCCCCCAGCAGGTTGTAGCCAAGCGCCAGCCGCGGCGCGAGCTCCACCACGCGCCGGTGCACCTCCACCGCGCGCTGGAAGCGGCCGGCGCGGCGGTTGACGGAGCCGAGCGAGGACCAGAGATCCAGGTTGTTGCCGCCGGCCTGCACCGCGGCCTCCAGGTAGCGGATGGCCTCCTCGTTGCGGCCCTGTGCCTGCAGCGCCTTGCCCACGGCGATCTGCGCCGGCACCAGCCCGGGGGCCAGCTGGAGCACCTTGCGGTACTCGGCCTCGGCCTCCGAGGACTTCTTCTGCGCCAGCCTCACGTCCCCCAGCAGCAGGTGCGCGGGGGCTGTGCTGCCCAGCTTCACCAGGGCCACCGCCTGCGTCTCCGCACCCGCCACGTCGCCGCCGTTCAGCAGCATGCGCCCCAAACGCTCCTTGGGCTCGGCCGCCTTCGGGAACTTGGTGACCAGGCTCTGCACCAGCACCTGGGCCTCCTTCGGCTTGCCCTCCATCTCCAGCACGGAGGCCAGGCCCATCTGCACCGTCGCGGACTCGGGCTTGCCCGCCTGGGCGCGCTGGAAGGAGGCGCGCGCGGAGGCCGCATCCTTGCGGATGAGGTGGGCCTTGCCGATGAGCTCGTGGATCTGGAAGTCGTTGGCCGCCAGCTTCTCCGGGCGCTGCGCCAGGTAGCGCTGGAGCTTGGCGATGGCCATGTCTCCGCGCTGCTCGTAGAGGTAGTAGGTGCCCAGGTAGTAGTTGGCGATGAGGTACTCCACCTTGTCCGCGTTGGAGACCTGCTCCAGCAGGGGCACGGCCTCTGGGTAGCGGCGCAGCTTGAAGAGCGCCACGGCCACCGGGTACACCACCGTCAGCTCGGTGGGGTTGACGGTCAGCACCGGCTGCAGCTTCTCCACGACGCGCGCGTGATCCTGGAGGGTATTGGCCACGGTGCCCAGCCCCGCGGCGGCCCCTACCGAGGAGGGATCGGCGGCGAGCGCCTGCTCGTAGAGCTGGAGCGACTTGCGAAACTTCTCCTCCGCATCCTTCTTGTCGCCAGCGGTGATGGCGGCGCTGGCGGCGACCTGGGCGGCGTCACCCTCCTGCACCAGCCGCTGGGACTCGGTGAGCGGCGGCGGCCGGTACTGGGCGAAGGCCGCAGTGCCAGTCAGCGCGTGAATGAGGACGAGCGCCGCAGCGAGGCGGCTCAGGGGGGTTCGTGTGAGGCTTCTCATGAGGTTCAAGGGCTAGGAGGCAGGACTGAACTCGGCGACGACGACGGTGATGTCATCGCGCTGGGGTTGGCCAGCGCTGAAGGCGCGCACGTCCGCCAGGATGGCGTCGCGTAGACCCTCGGCGGACAGCTGGGAGTTGGACTGCACGGCGGCGCTCAAGCGCTGGGTGCCGTAGAGCTTGCCGCCGGAGTCGCGGGCCTCGGTGAGGCCGTCCGAGTACCAGACGACGATGTCGCCCGGGCGCAGCTGCGCCTGGCGCGACGAGTACTGCGACGTCACCGAGGCGCCCAGCAGCGGGCCGCGCGCCGGCAGCGAGGCGAACTGGCCAGAGAGGCGGTTGTAGACGGCGGCCGCCGGGTGACCGCCGGCCGCGTAGTCGATGAAGCCCGACTGCGTGTCGATCACAGCCAGCGCGCAGGACATCTGGTACTCGCTGCGGCCCAGGTGGGCCAGGGTGATGTTGAGCGCGCTGATGAGCACCTGCGAGTTGAGCTGATCCGGCTCGCGCATCGTCATGGCCGAGGCGAACCCGCTGGTAGCGCTGGTGGCCACCAGGGCCGTGGACAGGCCGTGGCCCGTGACGTCGCCGATGCCGATGGCCACGCGCTGCTCGTCCAGCGGGGCGCGGAACCACCAGTCGCCGCCGCAGGCGTCCGCCGTGATGACCAGGCCGGCGATGCGCAGCGGCCCTACCTGGAGCGCCTCGCGGCCCGGCAGCAGCGTCTCCTGCACTGTGCGCGCCAGCGACATCTCCCGCTCCAGCTGCGCCTTGACGCGCACGTCCTCGAGCAGGACCTTGATGCGCTCGGCCATGTGGTTGAACACCACGCCCAGGGTGCGCACCTCGCGGCCGGCGCCCGAGGCCTGTCCGGTGCTGCGCGCGTTGAGATCACCTGCGGCCAGCTGCATCACCTTGCGCGTGAGCACGCCGAGCGGACGCGTGATCCGGTGGCTCTGGAAGGCGACCAGCACGCCCGCCAGCACCATGAAGCCCAGGCCCAGCACCAGCGTGCGCAGCGTGGTGTTCTGCAGCGTCGCGCGCTTGCTCTCCTCCAGCTCCTCGATCTGCTTCTGCAGCGCCTCGAGCGAGTAGCTGATGACGATGAGCCCCTTGCCCGTCTGGGAGCCATACTCCAGCGGCTCCTGGAACTCGAAGACGGGCTGGCCCTGGAAGAAGGCGCTGGTCCAGCCGCGCTCCGCCTTGCGTCCGCCGGAGGCCGTCCCGAGCTTGGCCTCCTTGTCCGAGTCGGCCACCAGCTGTCCCTCGGCGTCGAACATCTGCACGCGGAGGATGTTGTGGTTGTCCTCGATGATGGAGCGCGCCACCTCGGTGAGGAAGCTGTAGTTGTTGTCGCGCAGGGAGGTGGCAGAGGTGAGGGCCAGGGTGTGGCTCACCGTCTGGCCAAGCTCGCGGGCCTGGCTCTGGAGCCGCTCCTGGAAGCGCTCGGCGGTCTCCTCGAAAAGACCCTTGGTGGAGGCGAAGGACAGCCCCGCGAGCATTCCCACGATGAGGAAGACCAGCAAGCTGGTGGTGAGGAGCAGGAGCTGGTCCAGCCGCATGCCGCGGATGGAGGCCACGTCCGGCAGCTCACCCGCCTCGAGCGGCGCGACGATGGTGCCCGTCATCTCCCCGGCTACCGGCGCATGCAGCGTGGTGCTGGTGAACTGCACGGCCTGATGAGAGGACGTGGCCTCGATCGGCGCGGCGCCGGTCTGGGTTCCCTCCCGGGTTACCCCGGTCATCGAGGGCTGCGAAGCGTCTTCAGAAATAGCGCTGAGGCGCGAGGTCGTCTTGTTGGCCAAGGGCACACCTGGTCTACGGGCCGCGCCTGGGGACGCGGGCTGGCGGTAGAAGTGGCCGGACTTTACCGTACTTCCACGAGAGTGCGAGCCCCTGGCTCCCCTGCCTGCAGCCAGCCGGCGTACTGATTAGAATGAGTGTACCTGCTCCGCCATGGTTCTTCGCTTTCGGGTGGCCGGCTTCCCAGTCCAGCTCCACCCCCTCTTCGTGCTCACTGCCCTGGCCACCGGCGCGACCGGCTGGCGCAGCCCTGCTCGCCTGGTTGTGTGGTTCGGTGTCATCCTCATCTCCGTGCTGGTCCATGAGCTGGGCCACGCGCTGGCGTTCCGGCGCTTTGGCCACGGGGCGAGCATCTCACTGCACGGGCTGGGAGGGACGGCCACCAGTACGGGAGGCAGGCCGCTCACCCATCGCCAGCACCTGTGGATCTCCCTGGCGGGGCCCGGTGCCGGCTTCCTCCTGGGAGGCCTGGTGCTGGCGCTCCAGCACCTCACGCCCGTGGGCCAGGCAGGTGGCCTGGGGCGCTTCACCGTGAGTGCCCTGCTCTGGGCGAACTTCGGCTACGGAGTCCTCAACCTGATGCCCGCCCTCCCGCTGGATGGAGGCCACGCGGTGGCGGCGGTCATCCGCGAGCGCGGGGGGAACCGCTTCGAGTGGCTCATCCACGCCATCTCCCTGGTGACGGCGGCCGTGGGCCTGGTGCTCGCCATCGTGTGGAAGGAGCTCTGGCTGGGGGGGTTCGCCCTCGTGCTCGGGGTGTTGAACGCGGGGCGGTTCGCCCAGACCTGGGTGGAGCGGCGCTACATGGGCCAGATCCGTACCGCCTCGAAGCGCCTGCGCCCCGTTGTCCAGAGGAACGAGGCCACCTCCAGCATCGAAGGCTTCCTGGCGCAGCTGCGTCCGAGCTCGCGCCCCCCCCCGCCCCCACCGCCGCAGCCCCCTGTGGCTCCCCCCCAGCAGCGCGCTTCGCCTCCGGAACGCCCCGCGCCACCGCCAGAGCGGCCTGCCTCGCCGAGGCCCTCCCGCGCCCGCGAGGAGGACCCCTCCGAGCTGCCCTTCGATCCTCAGTTCCTGGGCGAGTGGCTGCTGGACAATGGGCTGGCAGAGCTGGCCCTCCCACCGCTGCGGGCCGCCTTCACCGAGACACCCACGCCACAGGCGGGGCATGCGCTCGCCACCGCGCTGCTGGAGGTGAGCCGCTACGCAGAGGTGGCGCGACTGCTCTCCAGCCCAGACGTGACGCACCTGGGGGACGCAACGCTCGCCCTCATTGCCACGCGCGCCGAGGCCTCCGGCCAGCCCACGCTGGCCCTGCGCGCCCGGGAGCTGCACCAGGGCCGCACCTCGGCTCGCGCGCCGCGCGCATGACTCCAAGAAGCCTGGCTGATTGCCGCACCGCGCCACGCGAGGGGCATTTCCAGACTGGCGGACATCCTGGCGTGCAGCGCGCTTGAGTGGACCGGGATCGGTTGGGGTATAGGGGCGTCTCCCCACTCTCCAGGAAGCCTCGCGTGTCACGACCCCGTTTGATCAACCGCGAAGAAGCGTCCTCGCCGCCCACGCCCGAGCGCGAGCTGCTCGTCCGGCTCCACGACTTGATGGTGAAGACGCGCGTGCTCGAGGAGCGCCTCATCCAGATGTACAAGCAGGGCCATGGGTACTTCTGGATCGGCGGCCCCGGCGAGGAGGCGTTCAACGTCCCGCTCGGGATGCTGATGAAGAAGGGCCAGGGACTGGACTACGACTACCTGCACGCGCACTACCGGCAGTCCGGCACGCTGCTGGCCCTGGGCGAGGAGCCCATCGGAGCGCTGCGGCAGATGAAGAACACGGCCTCGGACCCGTACTCGGGCGGCCGCAACTTCGCGGGACACTTCTCCAAGCGGGAGTGGAACATCGCTCCGGTGTCCTCGCCCATCGAAGTCCAGTACTCCATCGCCCCGGGCACGGCCATGGCGCAGAAGCGCCACGGCGGAGACGGCATCACCATCGTCACCGGCGGAGACGCGGGCACGGCCGAGGGCGACTTCGCCACGTGCCTGGTGTGGAGCAGCCGCCCCGCCAACCCGCTGCCCATCCTCATCATCGTCACCAACAACAAGTGGGGCATCTCCACCACGGCGGACGGCCAGCACGGCGAGACGCGCATCGCCGATCGCGGGCGCGCCTTCAACATCCGCAGCAAGACGATCAACGGCAACGATCCCCTCGAGTCCTACCGCGAGCTGAAGGAGGCGATGGACTACGTGCGCAAGGAGCGCAAGCCGTTCCTGATGGAGGCCCTGGTGTCGCGCCTGTACGGCCACTCCTCCGCCTCGGGTGCCAACTTCGTGGCCAACGAGGTGGACTGCGTCAAGGAGTTCGAGGCGAAGCTGGAGAAGGAGGGCGTGCTGACGCGCGAGCAGATGGACGCCCTGCGCAACCGGTACAGCGAGGATCTGGCCACGGCCGCGCGCCTGGTGCGTGACGAGCCGCAGCCGGCCCCCGAGTCCATCTGGAACCACATCTACGCGGAGAAGAAATAACCATGGCCAACATGGCACAGGCCATCCGCATGGCCCTGCACTACGCCGAGGAGAACCTCGGGGTGATGGACATCTACGGCGAGGACGTGGGCCCGCCGCTGGGAGGCGTCTTCACGGCGACGCAGGGCCTGAAGACGGCGTGGAACTCGCCGCTGGACGAGCGCGGCATCATCGGCACGGCCATTGGCCTGGCCATGGCGGGCCAGCGCCCCGTGGCCGAGATCCAGTTCGCCGACTACATCTTCAACACCATCGATCTGCTGAAGATCGCGGGCAACACGCTCTGGTCGAGCAACGGCGACTGGAACCTGCCCATGGTGGTGAAGACGCCGGTGGGCAGCGGCATCCGCGGCTCCCTCTACCACTCGCACTCGTTCGACGCGACGGCCACCCACATCCCCGGCTGGAAGATCGTCATCCCCTCCAACCCGCTGGATGCGTACGGGCTGATGCTCGCCGCCTGCCAGGAGCTCAACCCCGTCATGTTCCTGGAGCCCAAGGCGCTCTTGCGCGTGAAGGGCGAGGAGCGCATCCCCGGCGAGCCCGACGACGACAAGCAGCTGTCGAAGATGATCGACGCGCCGCTGGGGGATCGCTCGGCGTGGAAGCCGCAGTGGCCTTCGCTGGAGCGCTACGAGGTGCCCATCGGCAAGGGGAAGGTGGTGCGCGAGGGCACGCAGGTAACGGTGGTCAGCTACGGCCGCACCCTTCCGCTGTGCGCCAAGGCGGCGGATACGCTGCGCGAGCAGGGCGTGAGCGCGGAGATCATCGACCTGCGCACGCTGTGGCCCTACGACTGGGAGCTCATCAAGGGCTCCATCGAGAAGACGGGCCGCGTCCTGTTCGTGAACGAGGACACCGAGGTGACGAACTTCGGCGAGCACCTGGTGCGCCGCACGGTGGACGAGCTCTTCTACAAGCTGCTGGCGCCCCCTCGGCTGCTCGCGGGCAAGTTCGTGCCCGGCATTGGCCTGGCGGACAGCCTGGAGATGGCCTCTGTGCCGCAGCTGAACGACATCACCGAGGCCCTCCGCAAGCTCGCATCCGAGGAGCCGTAAGCAACGCACTGCAAGTGTAGGAGTCCGGACCGTCGCTCCTCAGGGTGGAGGAGCGGCGATCCTTCCGTTAGACTCGGGGATCCGTGTCGACGCCCATCGCCAAGAGCCCACCTCCCTCGCCTGCGCCCGCGACCTCCTCCGCGTTCCGCATCCGCCGTGCACGCAGGGGAGATGTCGAGGCGCTCTCTACACTCCTCAGAGAGCTGGGCTACACGGAGGGCTCGGACACGCAGACGGTCCACTGGGTCACCAGCCATCCTGAGATCGAGATCTTCGTGGCCTGCGATCCGCAGGACCGGCCCGTGGGCATGCTCAGCCTCTCGCACCGTCCGCAGCTGCGGCTGCGCGGACGCATCGCCACCGTGGACGAGCTGGTGGTGACGGAGCCATGGCGGCGCCGCGGGGTGGGCCGGGCGCTGCTGCTC
This sequence comes from Hyalangium sp., assembly GCF_035629615.1. GTDB lineage: Bacteria > Myxococcota > Myxococcia > Myxococcales > Myxococcaceae > Hyalangium. Next base: position 9,348 of record NZ_DASPHO010000358.1, read on the forward strand.
CACGCCATCGAGCGGGCGCGGGTGCTGAGCGTGAAGCGGATGGAGCTGGCGTCGCGCCAGGAGTCCGGGCCAGACACGGCGCGCTTCTTCGAGGCCTGTGGCTTCGTGGCGGACTGCATGGTGTTCCGCCACTCGGGCTCCTGAGCCGCGGCGCTGCTAGCGCTTGATGCTGTCGATGACGCGCTGGAGCCGGGCGCGGTCGTCCTCGCTCATCGCCGTGAAGCGCACGCCAATGGCCTCGGACTCATCCCGCACCCAGGCGATGACGCCCCGGAGCTGGAAGGCCTGGCCCTCGACGACCATGTCCATGAGGACGGGCGAGCCCACGTCGTAGGCCCGCCGGGTGCGGAGGCACAACCCGCCCGCGGAGACATTCACCGAATAGGCCCTCAAGGCCTTGGCTGCCTCCTGCGCGTGCGTGAAGTGCACCTCGAAGCGAGCAGAGACCCGCTCCTCGTTCCGGCGGTTCAGGTCGTCCTGCCCGGTAGCTGGCACATCAGCGGAATTGCTGTTCATGCGGAACGGACACTCCCAAGCGCAGGGTTACAAATCAATCGGCCGACCTGACGATAGTGCTCACTGTGCACCTGCCCGCCCCCCGAGCAGCTCAAGTGTCCGCTGTCCCCTGCGCCTGTTCAAGGGGTCCCCTCTCGGGAAAGCCTCTGTCGACACGGGTGATTCTCGATTGTCCGGGAGTTCCGAGCAGCTGTCCGTGCATATGCAGGCGTGGGAGGGCTGACGAGGACCACCGCTCAGCCGGTGTTGCGCATGCCGGCGGCGATGCCGTTGAGGGTGAGGAGCAGCGGCCGGTCCACATCCTGCTGGCCTTCGCGCTTGCGGCGCAGCAGCTCCACCTGGAGGAAGGACATGGGATCCACGTAGGGGTTGCGCAGGGAGATGGAGCGCTGGAGCTGTGGGTTGTGGTCCAGCAGCCGCGCCTCGTCCGTGAGGCGCTTCACCCAGCGGCGCGTGCGCGAGTGCTCAGCCCGGATGCGCTGCCACAGCGGGCGTGTGGCCTCCGGAGCCAGCGTCGCGTAGCGCGCGGCGATGGCGATGTCGCTCTTGGCCAGCACCATGGTCACGTTGTCGATGACGGCTCGGAAGAACGGCCACTGGCGGTACATCCGCCTCAGCAGCACCAGCCCGTCTGGCTTCGCCGCGAACGCCTCCAGCGCCGAGCCCACGCCATACCAGCCCGGCAGGATGGCCCGGTTCTGCGTCCACGCGAACACCCAGGGGATGGCCCGCAGCGACTCGAGCCCTCCGGCCTTGCGCTTGCTCGGGCGCGAGCCGATGGGCAGCGCCGAGATCTCCTCCACGGGGGTGACGGCCATGAAGAACTCGACGAAGCGAGGATCCTCCCACACGAGCGCGCGGTACGCGCGCCGCCCGACCTCCGCCAGCGTGTCGAAGGCGTCGCGGAAGCTCGCCTCATCCTCGGGAGCCGCCTGGGGCTGGGCATCCATCACGTGCAGGAGCACCCCGCCCAGCACCAGCTCCAGCGTGCGCCGCGCCAGCTCGGGCCGCGCGTACTTGTGGTCCAGCGCCTCGCCCTGCTCCGTCGCCTTGTACCCACCCACGAGGCTCCCTCGCGGCAGCGCGAGGATGGCCTGCTGTGCCGGACCGCCTCCGCGCGCCACCGACTCGCCCCGGCCGTGGAAGAGACGCAGGGGAATCCCATCCTCCTGAGCGACTCGGGTGAGCGCCACCTGGGCCCGGTGGAGCGCCGCGGCGGCCGCCAGCAGCCCCACCTCCTTCCCGGAGTCGCTGTAGCCCACCATCACCTCTTGCACGCCTCGCGCCTGCACGTGGCGGCGGTAGGTGGGATCGGCGAAGAGGGTCCGCAGCACCTTGGGTCCGTCATCCAGCGCGCCGAGCTGCTCGAACAGCGGGACGATGTCCACCGTGGCGCAGCCGCGCTCCGCGTCCCACAGGCCGGCGTGGCGCGCGCAGCGGAACGCAGCCAGCACGTCCTCGGCGGTGCTGGCCATGGAGAGGACGAACGTGCGGCACGCCACCTCACCGGCCTGGGCCTGGGCCTCGCGCACCCGATCCAGCACTCCGAGCAGCCGGGCGCCTCCCTCCGACGGTGGAGCCCCTCCGGTCAGCGAGGCATTGGCGCTGATCGCATCCTCCGCCGGGACGCGGAACTCCAGCTCGGCCAGGTGGAAGCCCATGGCGTGGACTCGCGCCAGCACCCGCCGCACCTGCCTTACGCCCGCGCGCTCGGCCTTCACCTCCAGGAGCGTGCGCTCGATGAGCTCGAGATCCTTCAGGAACGCGGCGGGAGCTCGGTAGGCCTCGGGAGCCATGGGCTCGGTGCGTCCGGCGCGCTGCCCCTCCACGTACTGGAGCGAGAGCTGGAGCCGGGCCTCCATGAAGCGCAGCTTGCGTCGCCACGGCTCGCCCGCGGTGCGAGGCCCCTGCCGCTGTGCCACCTCGGGCAGCGCCACCTTGTCCTGATCGAGCGAGGCGCGCAGCTCGTCAGGCGTGGGCGCGTGCAGATCCGACTGGGAGAGCGCGACGCCCAGCGCCTCCACATCCCGCAGCAGCATGCGGAGGCCTCGGGCGCGATGGGCGCGCAGCGTGTCCTCGAGCACCTCGGGAGTGACGAGCGGGTTGCCATCCATGTCTCCGCCCACCCACGAGTGCAGCCGCACCGGCGTGGGGATGGGGCCCAGGGGCTCGCCATAGGCGCGCTCGAACGCCCAGGCGATCGCCTCTGGCAGCCGCGCGAGCTGCTCTGCCAGCACCTCCTCCACGTACCAGAGGACGTTCTTCACCTCGTCGCCGACGGCGGGGCGCATGCGCCGCAGCTCGTCCGACTGCCAGAGGGCGGTGACCTCCTCGCGCACGGACTCGAAGTTGTCCGCGATCTCCTGCGGCGTGAGTGAGCAGCGGTCCCGATCCTCCAGCAGCCGCTGGATGCGGTAGAGCTTCTCCAGCAGCGTGCGCCGCGCCGCCTGCGTGGGATGGGCGGTGAGCGTCAACGTCACTGGGAGCGAGCGGAGGGCCTCACGCACCCGCTCCTGGGAGATGCCCGCGTCCCTCAGCGCCTGGAACGCAGCCTCCAGCGAGCCGCGCTGAGGAGTGGCCTGCGGGTCGCTCGCGTGGGCGCGGAAGCGGCGGATGCGGTGGTGCTGCTCGGCGAGGTTGGTGAGCTGGAAGTAGACGGAGAAGGCGCGGAGCACCGGCTCGGCCTGCTCCAGCGGGAGCTGCTTCAGGAGCTCGGCGAGCTTGGCGGCAGCGGTCCTGCGGCCCTCCTTGGGGCCTCGGCGGCGCTGGATGGCGAGGTGGCGGACCTGCTCCTCCAGCTCGAAGAGCTCCTGCCCCTCTTGCTCGATGAGGACTTCTCCGAGCAGCCGGCCCAAGAGGCGGACATCCCGACGGAGCGCCTGGTCTGCGGAACGGGTACGTGCCATGACGCGCTGCACCCTAGCTCCACCCGGGAGGGGGCGGCTCGAAAAATAGGGCTCCCTGACTTACCGGAACCGCTGCAACACCGTCCCGGCCGCCGTGCGCCCCGACTGGAGCCATCGCTTCCCACGCTTCCGGGCCTCGAGCAGTGAGCCATAGAAGAGCCGCTGGGCATGCATCCGCAGCAGATCCGCGCGCAGCTTCATCGGCGTGGCCACGCGGATCCGCCCCTGCTCGTAGGCCTCCGTCATGGCCCGGCGCTGGAGCTTGCCGCTGCTCGTCTTCCGGATCTGCCCGTAGCGGATGAACAGCACGTCCTGTGGCGTCACGGTGACACCCACCGACTCCAGGATCGCCGCGCACACCTGCTGATGGCTCTGAGCGCTCGGCTCCAGCGCCGCGGGAGCGTGCGCCTCGGCCAGCACCACCACCCGGCCCTGCGTCTGGATGACCACCGTGCGGCCCGGACGGATGAACGGCAGCCGCTCGATGGCCTGCTCGAAGTCGCTGGAGAAATAGCTCTGCCCGTTGATCTTGATCCGATCGTTGACGCGGCCGGTGATGAACAGCTCCCCGCCGTCCATGAAGCCCAGATCACCCGTGGCGTAGAAGCCCTCCGCGCCCAGCAACGGGCGCTCGTCCGCGTAGTACGAGGCCGCCAGGCTCCCCCCGCGCAGCTCGATCTCTCCCGACTCCCGCTCGCCGCACACGCGCCCGTCCTCGGTGCGCAGCCGCACCTCGAACTCCTGCAGGGGACGCCCGACGGAGATCGCGGGCTGTCCATGGGGCGAGCTCACCACACGCCAGCCCTCGTCCTGCCCCACGCAGGAGACCATCAGCACCGCCTCGGCCATGCCATAGCAGGGCTTGAAGGCCTCCCGCTTGAACCCCCGGGGCGCGAGCAGCTCGGTGAAGCGCTCCAGGTTCGGGATGTTGATGGGCTCGCTGCCCAGGTAGATGGTGCGCAGCGCCGACAGCTCCAGCCGCTCGAGCTCCTGGGGCTCCAAGTCGCGCAGCGTCTTCAACGAGTAGTCGATCGCGAAGTTGGGGATGACACTGATGGAGGCTCGGAGCTTGGACATCAGCTCCAGCCAGCCCAGCGGCTCCATGAGGAAGCTGATGGGCTGCGTGAGGTGGGCATCCATGCCCGAGTAGACGCAAGTGAGGATGCCGATGAGCCCCATGTCGTGGTAGAGCGGCAGCCAGCTCACCCCCCGATCCTCGGCCGTCCGACCATCGTGCTGGGCGATCATCCGCAGGTTGGCCCGCAGGTTGCGCTGGGTGATGGGCACGCCCTTGGGGAAGGACGTCGATCCGGAGGAGAACTGCACGAAGGCCAGCTCCTCCGGGGCCACCTCCCGAAGGCGCGCCCCCCTCCCCTTGGCCCCGGTGGGCGGCAGCGGCACACGGCCCAGGGTCAGCTCCAGGCTGCTCAGGCTCGGCGCGTCGAGCACCCGGCGCGCTCCGTAGCGCTCGGAGATCCGCCCCAGGAACTCGACGTAGCTCTGCCGGGGCGTGCTGAAGATGTAGGGCTTCACCGAGAGCGGGATCGCCCCTACCTCCATCAGCCCGAAGAAGGAGAAGAACACCGCCTCCTCGCTCTCGAAGGGCAGGATGACATGCTCGCCGCGCTGAATGCCCTGGGCCCGGAAGTGCTCCGCGCACGCCGCCACCCGATCCGGGAAGCTGGCATAGGGCAGGAACGTCGGCGGGCTGAAGAAGTCCTCGTACAGGTACATGCCGCGCCGAGGATCCACCTCGCCGAGCCGCTGGATGATGTCGAGCATCGCCACCCCTCCCCTCTTCTCAGAGACCGGCGCTCCGGGAGCGCATCCACTCGTGGACTCGCGGGAGGATCTCCTTCTGGGCCCGGCTCCCGCGGATGATGTCGAAGTGGCCGAAGTCGCTGGCGAAGCCGTGCGAGCGCCCGCAGATGGTGAAGGTCTTGTCCGTGCTGCCCAGCTTCCCCACGAGCTTCTCCGCGCGGCGCGGCGAGGCATGGAAGACGTCCGCCTCCCCCACACCCGAGAACACGGGGAGCGTCACCTGTCCCAGCGCCTGCCAGTAGTCCGTGCGCCCATCCACACTCTGGAATGCGCCCGTGGGCGCCCACTGCGCGAACTGCCGCATGACGGCGGCGGGCTCGTCCGCGGGGCCCTGCTTGAGCGCCTTGGCGGGGAAGCGGCCCAGCAGCCCGGCCAGCAGGCTGGAGAAGCGGACCATCACCCCCTTCTTCAGCCCTCCATCGCTGTAGTCATTCACGGCCGTGGACAGCACGCACACGCCGTTGAGCATCCGCTGAACCTCCGGGTGGAGCCCCAGCCCGGCAAGCGCCGCATAGCCCGCCATGCTGTGGGCCAGGAGGAAGAGCGGCCCGGTGTGCCGCGCACGCACGGCGCGGATCAGATCCGGGATGTCATCCTGGGCGTACGTGTCGAAGCTCCAGTCCCACGCCCGCTTCGCGGGCCAGCGGCTCCCCCCGTGGCCCCGCAGGTCCGCGAGGTACACCGTGCAGCCTTGATCCAGGAAGTAGCGCGCCGGGCCTTCCCCGCTCGCGCCCAGGAAGAAGCGCCCGTCGGAGAACAGCCCATGGAGGAACAGGATCCCCACTCCTCCGGCTGCCGCGGACTCGGTGCGCGCCTGGAGCACGTGGAGCTGGTGCCCACCGCTGGTGGGGACCCACCACTCGTCCCGCGCCAGGGGCGTAGGAGGCGCTGCGCTGTCTGCCACGGACTGGGACATGGTGCTCTCTCTCTCCTCAGGAAGTCGGCTTGCGCGCCGCGGCGATGAAGTCCTGCACCGAGCGCAGGGTTCGATCCGCCACATCCAGGAAGGCCGCCTGCACCCGCGCCTCCACCGCGACGGCCCGCTCGGACTCCAGGAGGATCTGCTGAACGAAGCGAGCCCTGTAGAGGACCGACTCCTCGTCCTCCAGCTCCTCCGCCGTGGGAGACTCGAGGAGCGTGCGGACCACCACCTCCTGCGGCACGATCTCCCGCCGGTAGTCCACCTCGATGCGCAGGGTGACGGCGATGATGCCGCCCCCCCGCTGCAAGGACTGCTGCTCCATCCACGCCCAGCGCCCTGCCTCCAGGTACTCCAGGGCGACCGCGTTGTTCACATGGCCGAGGCTGTCCAGATCATTGGGCCTCACCCGAAGCGTGAGGAAGGATTCTTCGAAGCTCACGAAGACAGACTCCTAGCAGCCCACCAACTCCATCCACGTGTCCTCGACCTCTTCGGCGGAGGAGACAGTGATGCCGGTGATGCGCTTGAGCGCGTTGAAGATCAGCGTCTCCTTCTTCTCGAGCTCATTCGGGGCGTACATCCCCTCCCGGTACTCGAGCTGATCCCACCAGTTGACGTGCGTCCCCCGGCTCTCGACCCGCTCGCGCTTGCTGCCATGCACCTCTCCGCCGTCGCGCAGGAAGAAGTGGGCCACCGCGAAGGCTTCCTTGGCATGGTACTCGCCGCTGTCCACCAGGGCCTTGGCGAACGCGATGAAGTAGTTCATGTGCTGGATCTCGTCCGCGGCCACCTGCTTGAACAGGGCCTTGAGGCCAGGTTCCTGGATCATCCGCGCGCAGTTGGCGTAGTTGACCGCGGCGACGATCTCGGAGACCGCCAGCAGCGTCAACGTGCGGAGCATGTCGTCATCCGGGAAGATCTTCCGGAACTCGATGAACGTCTCGTCGGAGACGCGCTCCAGGCCGAACAGGGTGGCCAGCCGATTGAAGCTGGTCTCGTGGTGCGCCTCCTCCTCGTTCCAGTAGCGGCTCCAAGTGCCACAGGCCTGCATGATGGAGGAGACCACCGCGTTCTTGCCCTGCCACCGGCGGCACTCGGTGTCAGACAGCCGCGCGAGGCGGTCCGCGCCGGGCTTGGTGGTGAGCTCCGCCCGCCCCGCGTTCCACACCAGCAGCCGGTCCGACTGGGAGACACGCTCCACGTCGATCGCGGCCAGCATCTCCATCACGCTCCACCGCCGGGACTCGTGGAGGCGCTGCTGCTCCCAGGAGATGTCGACGAGCGTGCGCCCCTCCGCGGTGAAGGCTCGGAAGAGATCCGCGACGATCACAGGCTTGCCAGCCGCCTCGCGCGCTTCTGACTCCGCAGGCCCCGCCATCTCCGAGGGCTGCCCCGCAAGGGGCATGGGGGTGAGCGCGGCCTGGACGATCTTGTCCGGGGTGCTCATGCCGCCCTCCCCTGCTGGCGCTCGACCTCCTGGAGGAACACCTCCAGGACCTTGGAGACCGGCGTGTCCAGCGCGAGGGCTGGCAGGCGAACACGGATGCCGTGCTCCTTGCGCAGGGAGTTCGACGTCCGCGCGAACGCCTCCATCAGATCGACGCTGTTGGTCATCTTCTCGGAGCGGCCCATGATCGCGGCCAAACTCAGGTCCGGTCCGAAGACCTCCTCTGAGGTCAACCCTATGTTTTCACAGAACTTTTGCTGGATGTACGCCTTGAGATCAGGGGTGTTGGCCATTGGCTCCTCGGTTGCTCAGGAGCTAACAATCGATGATGCGCCATGTCAACACTGGTTTTCCCCCCATTACCGGTTTGTCTCGGAGGCGCGCGCCGGACTTCTCGAGCCAGAGGCCTCCGCGACGCCCTAGTTCTTCAAGCGATAGCCCGTCTTGAAGATCCACCCCACCACCGACAGGCACACCACGAAGAAGCCCAGCGTCATGGCCAGGCTCACCCCCACCTCCACGTCCGCTGTCCCGTAGAAGCTCCAGCGGAAGCCCGAGATCAGGTAGACCACCGGGTTGAACAGGGTGACGGTGCGCCAGAACGGCGGCAGCATGTCGATGGAGTAGAACGCACCGCCCAGGAACGTCAGCGGCGTCACGATCAGCATGGGGATGAACTGCAGCTGCTCGAAGCTGTTGGCCCAGACGCCGATGATGAAGCCGAACAGGCTGAAGGTCACCGCCGTCAGCACCAGGAAGGCGATCATCCACAGCGGGTGCAGGATCTGGAGCGGCACGAACAGCGCCGCGGTGGCCAGGATGATCAACCCCAGCGCCACGGACTTGGTCGCCGCCGCCCCGACATAGGCGATGACGATCTCCAGATAGCTCACCGGCGCCGACAACAGCTCGTAGATCGTGCCGGTGAACTTGGGGAAGTAGATGCCGAAGCTGGCGTTGAAGATGCTCTGGGTGAACAGGCTGAGCATGATCAGGCCGGGCACGATGAAGGCGCCGTAGGGCACGCCGTCCACCCGCGTCACCGCCGACCCGATGGCCGAGCCGAAGACCACGAAATAGAGCGAGGTGGTGATCACCGGGGTGACGACGCTCTGCAACAGGGTGCGCAGCGCCCGCGCCATCTCGAACCGGTAGATCGCCCATACGCCATAGCCATTGAATGTCATGCTCATGATGCGGCGCGCTCCTTGACCAGGCCCACGAAGATGTCCTCGAGCGAGCTCTGGCGGGTGTTCAGATCCTTGAATCCAATGTCCAGCTCGCTCATCCGCCGCAGGAGGCTCGGCACGCCCGTCCGCTCCTCGTTCGCGTCGAAGACGTACTCCAGCTCATGGCCTTCGGCCTTCAGCGTCAGCGGCCATTCGGCCAGCTCGGACGGGATGGCCGCCAGCGGCGCCTGGAGGTTCAGGGTCAGCTGCTTCTTGCCCAGCTTCTTCATCAGGCTGGCCTTCTCCTCGACCAGGATCAGCTCGCCCTTGGAGATCACTCCCACCCGGTCCGCCATCTGCTCGGCCTCCTCGATGTAGTGGGTGGTCAGGATGATCGTCACACCCTTCTCGCGCAGGCGCCGGACCAGCTCCCACATGTCCCGGCGCAGCCCCACGTCCACGCCCGCGGTCGGCTCGTCGAGGAACAGGATCTCCGGCTCGTGGCTCAGCGCCTTGGCGATCATCACCCGCCGCTTCATGCCGCCCGACAGCGTCATGATCCGGGAGTCCTTCTTGTCCCACAGCGACAGGTCGCGGAGCACCTTCTCGATGTGGGCCGGCTGGGGCGCCTTGCCAAACAGCCCGCGGCTGAAGCTGACCGTCGCCCACACCGTCTCGAAGGCGTCGGTCGTCAGCTCCTGCGGCACCAGCCCGATCTTGGTGCGCGCGGCGCGGTACTCCTTGAGCACGTCGTGCCCGTCGGCGACGATCCTCCCCGAGCTCGGAGTGACGATGCCGCAGATGATGTTGATGAGCGTCGTCTTGCCGGCCCCGTTCGGGCCCAGCAGGGCGAAGATCTCGCCCTTGCGGATCTCCAGATTGATGTTCTTCAGCGCATGGAGCCCTGACGCATAGGTCTTGGTCAGGCCGGAGACGGAGATGACTGTCTGCATGGTGGTAGGCATAGAGGGCACGTGAGACGTCTCGCCTTTATGGCGTCGCGCCGCGGAACTCAAGCCGCACGGTGGATGGAGCTGCTAGCATGTTCCCGTGCGCTTGTTCCTGCGGCGTCTCAGGTTTGCTGCGGCGATCGGGGCGGCTGGCGGAGCGCTGATCTGCCTGTCCTGCCTCGTCTCTTTCCTGACCGGCTCGGTGCTCGCGGGAGGCTTTACCGGGATCCTCGGGGGGACGTGGTTGACGATCAAGGCCTTCCTGGTGGGGGGGGATCTCGGGGATCTCGATGATGATGGGTTGGTCCTCGGGCTCACCGCGGCGATCGCCGCCAGCTTCGCCGGCTTCCTGGGGAGCGTGCCTCTCATGGAGCTCCGCCGTCTGACCGGCCGCGAGCAACGTGAGGTGTCCCTCGCGGAGGTGACGAACCACCCCGACGTGGCGCGCTTCCGTCTGCGCGACGGCCACGTGGCGGCCCAGGACGTCCTCACGGAGTACCACCGCCATCCCAGCAAGAAGAACCCCAGGAGCTACAAACACGCCGTGGCCCCCGTGCTCCCTCCTGGGTGGCGTCCCGGTGAGCCTGTGCGCGTCTGGGCTGTCTGCCACGACTTCAGCTCCACCCAGGAGGACGAGTGTCTCGAGGCCTGGCGTGCGCCGGCTGGAGGAGCCATCGTCGTGGACCCCGAGCTCGAGTTCTGTTTTCAGATCGCCGTGCCCGCCCAGCACGCCCCCCCCGACGGGCGCCTTGTGTTCGTGCACTGGGTGAAGAGCCCAGAGGCCTACCTCGGGGCGCGCTGGGGGGAGTTCCTCGGCTTCCTCAAAATCACCTCCATCATCTGGGGCGTGATCGCCGGGCTCTGGCTCTTCGGGACCACGCTTGCGCGTGCCGTGTCGCGCTTGCGGCGTGCCGTGTCACGGAGATGAGGGGCGCGTAAATCGAGGGCCATGGAAATGTCGCCGCTGGGTGCCAGACGGGTATGGCTGGCCATCGGCCTGGCACACACGTACGAGACTGCAAGCACTGCGGCTGGATTGGCCGCCCGCTCATGACCGTCACGCACAGCGGGCTGCGCGTCCACTACGAGGGAGCCCAGGCCTGACTCAGGTTCCAATCCTGCGCAGGATGAGGATGGGGCCGTCGTCCAGCTTGCGGCCACGCAGGTCGATCTCACAGTCCAGCATCCAGTCTCCATGGCCCTCCGGGTCCATGATGCGCTGCTGCGCCTCCCACTGCCGGGGGCCCGTCTCCTTGAGGAACGTGAGGCCCGGCCGGCGCGCCGCCGGGGTGAGGATCACCACCTTGTGCTCCTCGAAGTACGGCGCCATCGCCTGCTCCAGCTTCGGCGCCGTCCACTCCCCCAGCGTCACGTCCAGCATCCCCAGCGCATCCATGTAGCGCTTCTGCCCCAGCGCCCGGAGCAGCCGGTGCAGCTCCTCGCGTACGCGGGCCGCGAAGGCCTTCGGATCCTCCGTCAGCTCCTTGGGCTTGAGCTCCACCACCGGCTTCGGCGTCAGCGCCGCCTCCGGGTTGCGCATCCGCTCCCACTCGTCCAGCAGGCTGGAGTCCACCTGGCGCACTGTGGCTCGTAGGTGGTCGATGAAGTCCTCCACCGCCTCGTCCTTGAAGCGCTCGGGCACCGTCTGCACCAGCGTCTTGTACACGTCCCCCACGTACCGCAGCAGCGCGCCCTCGCTGCGCTGCAGGCCGTACTCGCGCACGTAGTCGTGGAAGGACATGAAGCGCTCGAACATGTCCCGCACCACCGACTTGGGCCGGATGTTCTCCTGCCCCACCCACGGGTGCTTCTGCGCGAACACGTTGAAGGTGGAGTAGATGAAGTCCCGGTTCGGCTTGGGCCACTCCAGCTTCTCCAGCTCCTCCATCCGATCGTCGTACTCCATCCCCTGCGCCTTCATCTCCGCGATCTTCTCCCCCTTGAGCTGGTGGAGCTGCGCGTAGAGGACGACGTCCGGGTTCTCGAGGATGGACTCCACCAGCGTCACCACGTCCAGCGCGTACGTCTCCGTGGTGGGATCCAGCTTCTCCAGCGTGTCCAGCAAGTACAGCGACAGCGTGTGGTTCATCGAGAAGTCCCGCTGCAGGTCCTCCGCGACCTTCACCACCGCATGGCCCGGGTGCTTCTCCACGCTGACGATCCCCGCACCTTGCAGCGTCCGGAAGCAGCTGGCCGCCGTCTTCAGGTGCTTGCGCTTCTTGTAGTCCGAGTCGTGCGTCCGCTGGGCGAGCTGCACCAGCCGCTTGTACCCGCCGCTGCCCTCCGTCAGATCGCTCTGCAGCAGGTTGAGCAGCAGGCCGTGGGACACCTCGAAGCGCGACTCCAGCGGCTCGGGGATGCCGTTCTGCAGCCGATCGAAGGTGCTCTTGTCGTAGTGGACGTAGCCCTTCTGCGGCGGCTTGGCCTTGGGCGCCTTCTTCTTGCCCGCGGCCTCCTTCTGCGCCTGCTTGATGTTCTCGATGGCGTGATCGGGCGCCTGCGCCACCACGCTGCCCTGATCGTCGAAGCCCTTGCGCCCCGCTCGACCGGCGATCTGCTTGAAGTCCCGCACGCTCAGCGTGGCCAGCTTCTCGCCGTTGAACTTGAACAGCTGCGTGAAGAGCACCGTGCGGATGGGGATGTTCACCCCCACGCCCAGCGTGTCCGTGCCAGAGATCACCTTGAGGTGCCCGGACTGCGCCAGCTTCTCCACCAGCAGGCGGTACTTGGGCAGCAGGCCCGCGTGGTGCATGCCCACGCCGTGGCGCAGGAAGCGCTGGAACTCCTTGCCGTACGGGGTGTCGAAGGGCGCCTCCAGGAGCGCCTGCCGGATGGCCTCCTTCTCCTCCTTGGTGGAGAAGTCCACGGACATGAGGTTCTGCGCCTGCTCCGCCGCGGCCCGCTGCGTGAAGTTCACCAGGTAGATGGGGTACTTCTTCTGCGCCACCAGATCCTGGATCGTCTCGTGCAGCGGCGTCTCCCGGTAGTCGAAGTCCAGGGGCACCGGCCGCTGCGTGCTGCGCACCGACACGACTTCCTTGCCGGTGAGCTTGAGCAGCCCCTCCTCGATGATGTGCGTGTCCCCGAGCGTGGCCGACATCATCAGGAACGTCGTCTTCGGCAGCGCCAGCAAGGGGATCTGCCAGGCCGTGCCGCGATCCCGATCCGAGTAGTAGTGGAACTCGTCCATCACCACGTAGTCCACCCGGGCGCGCGAGTCCCGCATGGCCATGTTGGCGAGGATCTCCGCCGTGCAGCAGATGATGGGCGCCTCGCGGTTGATGCTGGCGTCGCCCGTGAGCATGCCCACGTTCTCCGGACCGAAGGCGTCGCAGAGCGCGAAGAACTTCTCGTTCACCAGCGCCTTGATGGGGCACGTGTAGTAGGAGATCTTCCCCTCGGCCATGGCCTTGAAGTGCAGCGAGGTGGCCACCAGCGACTTGCCCGAGCCCGTGGGCGTCTTCAGGAACAGGTGCTTGTCCGCCAGCAGCTCGAGGATGGCCTCCTCCTGCGCCGGGTAGAGCTCCAACCCCGTGGACGACACGTAGCCGACGAAGCGGTTGAGGATCTCGTCGGTGCTCAGGGGCGGCGAACCGCGTGCGGGGAGCAGGGCAGCCAGGGGAGCGCTTTTCTCGGGGGTATCCATCTCGGAGGTGGAATCTAGGCGGCCGAGCCCCGCGCCACCTGGAAAAATCGCGCTCCCGGGTCCACTCCTCTGAAAGAATGGTTGCATGGCCAGCATGCAAGGGAAGACCGTCGTCATCACCGGGGCTTCGTCGGGGATCGGAGAGGAGCTCGCCGTGGTGCTCGCTTCACGGGGGGCGAACCTGGTGCTCGCGGCACGCAGGCAGGAAGAGCTCGCCAAGGTGGCGAAGCGGTGCGAGCAAGCCGGAGGGCGCGCCCTCAGCGTGCCGACGGATGTCTCGGATCAGGAGGCCTGCCGGCGCATGGTGGAGCGAGCGGTGGAGGCCTTCGGCGGCATCGATCTCCTGGTGAACAACGCGGGCGTCACCATGTGGGCCCGGCTCGACGAGGTGACGGACCTGTCGCTCTACGAGCGCCTCATGCGGGTGAACTACCTGAGCGCCGTCTACTGCACGTACTTCGCCCTGCCCCACGTCAAGACGCGCAAGGGGCTGCTGGTGGCCATCTCCTCGCTCATGGGGAAGACCGGCGTGCCCACTCGCACGGCGTACGCAGCGAGCAAGCACGCCATGCAGGGGTTCTTCGACTCCCTGCGCGTGGAGCTGCTGGGCTCGGGAGTGGACGTGCTCGTGGTGTCTCCAGGGTTCGTGGACACGCCCATCCGCTCGAGTGCGGTGGGACCGGATGGCAAGCAAGTGCAGCAGAGCCAGCGTGTCGAGAGCGGGGACACCATGGACGTACACACCTGCGTGGCGCAGATCACCCGCGCCATCGAGCGTCGCGAGCGCGAGCTGGTGATGACGACCAAGGCCAAGGTGGGAGTGTTCCTCAAGCTCGTGGCGCCGGGGCTGGTTGACCGGATCGCGCTGAAGGCCATGCGGAACAAGAACTCGTAGCCTTCACGCACGCTCCGGCTCGAACCAGGAGAGCGCTGGCCGTCGATGGCGCCAGGCGCCAAACCTGTCTGACAAGCAGACAGGTTCGGCCCGAGCACGTCCGGCCGGCGCCCTCTCCTACTGCAGGATGAGCGTGAAGCTCTCCCAGGGACCGATGGCCGTGCGGTTGGCGTTCACTGCGCTGCCGCCGCCGCCCTCGGCCACCACCCAGTGGCCCGTGTAGGACTGCAGGGCCACGCTATCGCCGCTGAAGATCGTCCCACTGCCGTTGAGCTTCCAGATGCGGAAGGTCTCCCACTGCGCCGACACGGTGCGGTTGGCGTTCACCACCCCATTGCCGCCGCCCTCGGCCACGACATAGTGGCTGCTGTCGGCACGCAGGTAGACGGTGTCCCCGGTGTTCAGCGCGCCATCGTTGAGATCCACCAGCGTGAAGCTCTCCCAGGGTCCGATAGCCGTGCGGTTGGCGTTCACCCCCCCACCGCCACTGCCCTCAGCGACGACGTAGTGCCCCGTGTATGCACGCAAAGAAGCGTTGCCCAGCCCCGAGTAGAGCAGCCGGTTGGGCGAGCCCGCCCCGGCGTTGCCCACCCGGTTCGGCGTCGCGGTGCCAGTCAGGAACGTGGCCACTGCCGCCGGCGAGGCCCACGGGTGCTTCTCCATGTACAGCGCTGCCGCCCCCGCCACGTGAGGGGTGGCCATGGAGGTGCCGCTGATGGTGTTGGTGGCCGTGTCGCTGTTCCACCATGCCGAGGTGATACCTCCGCCGGGCGCGAACAGATCCAGGCACGGACCGATGCTGGAGAAGGAGGAGCGGCTGTCGTTGCTGTCCGTAGAGCCCACGGTGAGGGCCGCGGGAACCCGGGCTGGCGAAGAGGCGCACGCATCCGCGCCGGAGCCATTGCCCGCGGCCACCGCATAGAGCACCCCCGCGTTGATCGAGTTGTCCAGCGCGTCATCCAGCGGCTGGTAGGCCCCACCGCCCAAGCTCATGTTCACCACCGCTGGCTTGATGTGGTTGGCCGTCACCCAGTCCACCGCACCGATCACCGTCGACCAGGCCGCGCCGCCCGAGCAGGGGAACACGCGCACCGAGTGCAGCGTCACGCCCTTGGCCACGCCATAGGTGGCACCGCCGATGGTGCCCGCTACGTGCGTACCGTGGCCGTTGCAGTCGCTGGCACCGTTACCGTCCGAGACGCCCGTCCAGTCCAGCGAGACGCGCCCGCCGAACTCGGCGTGGCTGGCGCGGATGCCCGTGTCGATGATGTAAGCGTGCACCCCGCTGCCCGTGGCTCCCGCGGCATAGTGGCTCGTCAGCGGCAAGTCGCGCTGATCCACGCGATCGATGCCCCACGTGGCGCCCGACTGCGCGCCGTCGGGGTACACCCAGCCATCCTCCGCCACGTACTTCACCGAGGGATCCGCAGCGAGCGCGCGCGCCTGCACCTCGCTCGTGCGCACCACGAAGCCCCGCAGCGCGTGCTCGAAGAGCCGCTCCGCCTTCACGGCGTGCCGCCCCTCCAGAGCCTGCGCCATCGTCTGGACACCCGCCGCGGCCAGCCCGGCCTTGGCATCCTTCAGCACCACCACGTACTGGCCCGCGATCTGATCCTTCGCACGCAGGAAGCTGCTCTGCGTGGCCAGCTGCTCGGCCGGTGCCTCCTGCACCGCCCCCTCACCCGCCTCATACCCGCAGCCCCCAAGGGCCATCACGCTCAGCGCCAAAATGCTCCGCTTGAACTTCATACGTTCTCCTTGC
This sequence comes from Hyalangium sp., assembly GCF_035629615.1. Classification (GTDB taxonomy): domain Bacteria; phylum Myxococcota; class Myxococcia; order Myxococcales; family Myxococcaceae; genus Hyalangium. Next base: position 25,382 of record NZ_DASPHO010000358.1, read on the forward strand.
TCCAGGGACGCCCTCGTCCCCAGCAGACTCATCGCCCGCATAACCAACAAAGCATGGAAGACTGACAAAGCAGGACTTATGGAATATTGCCATCAGGGCGATCGCGGCACGACCTGTGGTAACTGGAAGCCCTCTCTCGCGAGGATCTCACCGTGAGCGCTTTCACCTACCAGGACATGCTGCCGCTGGGCGAGGACACCACCCCGTACCGGCTGCTGACGAGTGACTTCGTCTCCACCTTCGAGGCCGGTGGGAAGACCTTCCTCAAGGTCGAGCCCGAGGCGCTCACCCTCCTCACCCGCGAGGCGATGCGCGACATCGCCCACCTGCTGCGCTCGGGGCACCTGGAGCAGCTGGCCTCCATCCTGAAAGACCCGGAGGCAACGTCGAACGATCGCTTCGTGGCGCTGGAGCTGCTGAAGAACGCCAACATCGCCGCGGGCCGCGTGCTGCCCTCCTGCCAGGACACCGGCACGGCGATCGTCATGGGCAAGAAGGGCCAGTACGTCTTCACCGGCGCCCATGACGAGGAGGCCATCTCCCGCGGCATCTTCGAGACGTACACCACGACGAGCCTGCGCTACTCGCAGCTGGCGCCGCTGGACATGTACAAGGAGGCTAACACCGGCACCAACCTGCCGGCGCAGATCGAGCTGTATGCCACCGAGGGCGACGCCTACAAGTTCCTCTTCATGGCCAAGGGCGGCGGCTCGGCCAACAAGAGCTACCTGTTCCAGGAGACCAAGGCGCTGCTCAACCCGGACAGCCTGATGAAGTTCCTGGATCAGAAGATCCGCTCGCTGGGCACCGCGGCGTGCCCGCCGTACCACCTGGCCGTCGTCGTGGGTGGCACCTCGGGCGAGTACGCGCTCAAGGTCGCCAAGTACGCCTCGGCGCGCTACCTGGACACGCTGCCTGTCAGCGGCAGCAACCTGGGCCGCGGCTTCCGGGACGTGGAGCTGGAGGAGAAGGTGCACCAGCTCACGCGCCGCATGGGCATTGGCGCGCAGTTCGGCGGCAAGTACTTCTGCCATGACGTGCGTGTGATCCGCCTGCCGCGGCACGGCGCGAGCTGCCCGGTAGCCATCGCCGTCTCCTGCTCGGCGGATCGGCAGGCGCTGGGGAAGATCACGAAGAGCGGCATCTACCTGGAGCAGCTCGAGACGGATCCGGCGAAGTACCTGCCGGAGACGACGGACCCGCAGCTCGGCGGCGAGGTGGTGAAGATCGATCTGAACCGGCCCATGTCGGACATCCGGGCCGAGCTCAGCCGCTACCCCACGAAGACGCGCCTGTCGCTGTCCGGGCCGATGATCGTCGCACGCGACATTGCCCACGCGAAGATCAAGGAGCGCCTGGATCGGGGCGAGGGCCTGCCCCAGTACATGAAGGACTTCGCCGTGTACTACGCGGGCCCGGCGAAGACGCCGGCGGGCTATGCCTCGGGCAGCTTCGGCCCCACGACGGCGGGGCGCATGGACAGCTACGTGGACCTGTTCCAGTCGCAGGGCGGCAGCCAGGTGATGCTGGCCAAGGGCAACCGCTCCAAGGCGGTGACGGAGGCGTGCAAGAAGCACGGCGGCTTCTACCTGGGCAGCATCGGCGGCCCGGCGGCCCGGCTGGCCCAGGACTGCATCAAGAAGGTGGAGGTGCTCGAGTACCCCGAGCTCGGCATGGAGGCGGTGTGGAAGATCGAGGTCGTGGACTTCCCCGCCTTCATCGTCGTGGATGACAAGGGAAATGACTTCTTCGCGGAGCTCAACGTCTCCGCCAAGGACTGAGGCCTGGCCATGAAGCGTTCCCAGTTCATCGGCTGCATCGCCGGCCTGGCCGTGGGGGACGCACTGGGCTACCCGGCCGAGTTCCGCACCCGCGTGCAGCTCCTGCGCGAGGTGGGCCCCGAGGGCATCACCGGCTTCCTCCGCTTGAAGGATTCCCGCTTCTCCCGTCCCTTCATCATCGGGCCGGATCATCCTCCGGGGACCTTCACGGACGACACGCAGATGACCTTGGCGGTGGCCGAGGCACTCCTCTCTCACGGCCGTGGCGGACGTGACGCGCTGATGCAGGAGATGGGGCGCCACTTCGTCGCGTGGCATCGCTCCCCAGACAACAACCGAGCGCCTGGAGCGACTTGCGGCCGGGGCTGCGAGAACCTCGAGCGCGGCGTACCGTGGCGAGAGGCAGGCGTGGCGGAGAGCAAGGGCTGCGGCAGCGCCATGCGCGTGGCCCCCATTGGCCTCTTCTACGAGGATCTGGACGAGGTGGAGTCGGTAGCCCGGGACTCTTCGCTCCTCACTCATGGGCACCCTGCGGCGCTCGAGGCCTCCGCCGCGGCCGCTTTGCTGGTGGCCCTCGCTCTGCGCGGCGTCTCTCCGCCCCAGATGTACGAGGAGATGATGCGCCGCTGTGGAGGCCGCAGCCCGGACTTTGACCAGTGTCTCTCCAAGGTACCGGGCCTGCTGAACCACCCCCCGGAGCAGGTACTCACCACGGCCATGCTGGGTGAGGGTTGGGTGGCCGAGGAGGCCGTGGCCAGCGCCCTCTACTGTTTCTGGCGCCACCCGGACGACTATCGCGCCGCGGTGCTGGAGGCCGTCAACACGGATGGTGACTCGGACAGCCTGGCCACCATCACCGGCTCGATCAGTGGGGCCCGGCTGGGGCTGGAAGCCATCCCCGCCGAGTGGGTGCAGGAGGTGGAGCGCTCCACCTCTCTGCAGGACGTGGGGGCCCAGCTCGCCGCAGCGCGTGGGCTGTAGCCCTTGCCTACCCGCTGCCCACGAGATCGAACATCTGGCCCACGCCCTTGGCCCGCGCCACCTCGTAGAGCGCCCTCGCCAGCGCCACGTCCTGCACCGCCAGCCCCGTCGAGTCGAAGATCGTGATCCCGTCTCCCTGACGCCCCGGCTTCTTCCCCGCCACTACCTCGCCCAGCGTGCCCGCGATCTGCTCCTTCCGGAGCTGACCGTCGTGCAGCGGCACGTTCACCTCGCCCGAGTGCAGCGCCTGCTCCTCGTCGTCGATGAAGATCCGCCCGTCCTGCAGGATGCGCGGATCCAGCTCCTGCTTGCCCGGTGCGTCCGCGCCCATCGCATTGAAGTGCGCGCCCGCGTGCACCCACTCGCGCTTCACCACCGGTGAGCGCACCGGCGTCGACGTGCACACGATGTCCGCTCCCGACGCCTCCTGCAGGCTCACCACCCGCCCACCCTTCTCCCTCTGCAGCGCCTGCGCCGCCGCCTCCGAGGCATCCGCCAGCAGCAGCTCGAGCCCCTGGAAGAGCGCCCGGTGCGCGTCAATGAGGACCCGCGCCTGCACCCCGCACCCCACGAGCCCCAGCGTGCGCGGCTTTGGACGCGCCAAGTACTTCGACGCGACGCCGCCCGCCGCTCCCGTGCGCCACGCCGTCAGCAGCGTCCCGTCCATGATCGCCAGGGGTGACGCTGTCTCCGGATCGCTCAGCACGTACACCGCACGCACCGTCGGCAGCTGGTGCTTCTCCGGGTTGCGCGGGTGCGCGTTCACCCACTTCACCCCCGCCGCGCCGTCCAAGAACGCTGGCATCGCCCGGAAGTCCCCGTCGTACTTCGGCAGCGAGAGGTACACCTTCGGAGGCATGAGCGCCTCGCCCAGGCCATGCGCCCGGAAGGCACGCTCCACCGCGGTGAGGCCCAGCTCCACGGTGTAGAGGTTGCGAAGATCGTTCGCGCTAAGAAGAAGGGTTGGCATGCGCGCCTTATACCGGGCGAAAACTCCCTCGGAAACGCTGGCGCAGATTTCCCGATAATCCACTGGTTCATTTATTCCAGGCTTCGGAGCCCTGCTCAGAGCCCCTCTCGGGAGTTCCATGCGTCAACGCCATTTCCTCGTCCTCTCGCTCGCCCTCGTCGCCACCCTCACCCGCTGCGCACCTCCGGACGCCGAGCCTGAGACGACCCCCACCCCGGCTGAGAGCACCCAGGCCCTCACTCCCGGCGGGGGCCTGCGGTTCATGACCTACAACATCAAGCACGGCGAGATCAGCAGCCTGGAGAGCATCGCCAGCGTCATCAATGGCCAGGCCCCCGTTCTCGTCGCGCTCCAGGAGGTGGATGTCCTCACCAAC
>NZ_DASPHO010000359.1:0-14864 GCF_035629615.1 Hyalangium sp.
TTGAGTGGAAAGACTCACCGCGTCGTATGGACTAGGCTGGAGCCCCCCACGGAGTCCTCCATGAGTCAGAGAGAGCGGGCCATCGCCCTGGGAGCCGCCATCCGCGCGGCTCGGGAGAGCGCGGGCCTGACGCAGGACGAGGTTGCTCGCCAGGTCGACCTGCCCCCCATGACGTACGGCAGCATCGAGCGCGGCCGGCTGCTGCCGAGCGTCGCCACGCTGACGAGACTGTGCGTCGTGCTGAAGATCGACCCGGACAATCTTCCCGACCTGCAGGACGTGCGCGACTAGACTGGGCCCATGGCCTCCATCCACTTCCTCGGTGCCGCGGGCACCGTCACCGGCTCGAAGTTCCTGCTGGAGCACGAGGGCCGGCGCGTGCTCGTCGACTGCGGACTCTTCCAGGGCAAGAAGGAGCTGCGGCAGCGCAACTGGGAGCCCCTGCCCGTTCCCGCCTCGAGCCTTGACGCGATCATCCTGACGCACGCGCACATCGACCACACGGGCGGGCTGCCCCGCGTGGTGCGGGAGGGCTACGACGGCCCGGTCTACTGCACGCCGGGGACGCGGGATCTGTCGGCGCTGCTGCTGCCGGACTCGGCGCACCTGCAGGAGGAGGAGGCGCGCTACGCGAACAAGGAGCGCTACTCCCGGCACCACCCGGCGCTGCCCCTGTACGGGGTGGTTGATGCCGAGCGCACGGTGAGGCTGATGGAGACGTTCGGCTACGAGCGGCCCAAGCAGATCCTCCCGGGCATCACCCTCACCTTCTACCGGGCGGGCCACATCCTGGGCTCGGCGGTGTGCGCCTTCGAGCTGAAGAGCACGGGGCAGCGCGTGGTGTTCAGCGGCGATCTGGGCCGCTACAACGCCCCCATCCTGAGGGATCCGGAGAGCGTGAGCGGCGCCACCACGCTGGTGGTGGAGAGCACCTACGGCGACCGGGAGCACGGCGAGAAGCGGCCGGAGGAGGCGCTGCGTGACGCCGTGAATCGGGCCGTCGAGCGCCGGGGCGTGGTGCTCATCCCCGCCTTCGCCATTGGACGGACCCAGGAGCTGCTGTACCACCTGCGCAACCTGGAGGAGGCGGGCCAGATCCCCGAGCTGGATGTGTTCGTGGACTCGCCGATGGCCTGCGACGCGACTCCCATCTACCTGGCGCACCCGGAGGAGCACGACCTGGTGATGACGGCCCTGGTGGAGCGCGGGAAGACGCCGCTGGCCACACGGCGCACGCGGTTCGTCACCTCGCCGAACGAGAGCAAGCGGCTCAACATGTTCAATGGGCCGGGGATCATCATCTCGGCGTCGGGGATGGCCACGGGCGGGCGGGTGCTGCACCACATGAAGCACCGGCTGCCGGATGCGCGCAACACGATGCTCTTCGTGGGCTACCAGTCCGAGGGCACGCGAGGGCGGCGCCTGCTGGACGGGGAGAAGGAGCTCAAGATCCACGGGCAGATGATCCCGGTGGAGGCGGAGATCCGCGTGGTGAGCGGCTTCTCCGCGCACGCGGACTGGACGGAGACGCTGCGGTGGATGGAGGGCTTCGAGTCTCCTCCTCGGCAGACGCTGCTGGTGCACGGTGAGCCCTCGGCGCTCCAGGGGCTCAAGGATCGCGTGGAGTCCAAGGGCTGGAAGGCCACGGTGCCCCGGTACCTGGAGAAGGTAGAGCTCGCAGCGTAGCGCCGGATTCAACGGTACGAGGTCCCTCTCCTGCCCGCCCCTCGGGCACGGAGGGGGCTCGTTGCCGCGCGTCTGCACGAGCACGAACCTCCTGGAGACACCCTGGCCAGGAGCGGCCAGGCGTGCGCACGAGCACGGGGCTGGCTGCATGCCCCTCGGGGAGGCCGCGATGGGAGACAGACGCGACGATGAGAGGCGATTCAGGGGTGAACGTCGGGATCCGGAGACAGAGCGACGGATCGAGCGCCTGGCAGATCGCTACCGGGGTTCGGATGAGCGCGGCTACGGAGGGGGCGAGCGTCTGGGGCGCGACTGGGAGCCAGGAGAGGAGCGCTTCGATCGCGGGGAGCGCGGCCTCCGGGACATGCCGATGGATCACGGCGAGCTCAGACTGCGCAATCCAGGGCGTGACCGGGATGTGCGCCGCTACGCCGATCTGGATCGCGATCGCCAGCCAGGTCGCGGCTCCGGTGCAGTGAGGCACCCCGGTGGGCACTCCGACCTCGTCGGGCTGCATGACCTGGACGACATGTCGAAGCTTCGGGAGCACTTTCGCGCGCGCCACCCGCAGGACGAGGTGCCGCGCTACGGCCATGGCCCAGGCGTTGAGAACATGGATCGCCACCGCCCACCGCGTCCCATGGGGCGGGGGCCCAAGAACTATCAGCGCGCGGATGATCGCATTCGAGAGGACCTCTGCGACCGGCTGATGATGAGCTGGATGGACGCCGAGAACGTCGAGGTCCTGGTCGTCGCGGGCGAGGTGACCCTCGAGGGGACAGTGAAGACCCGGGACGAGAAGCGCGCCATCGAGGCGCTCGCCGAGTCCGTGCTCGGGGTGAAGGACATCCACAACGCGCTACGAGTGGAGCGCGGGGGGCCGGTGCGCACCGAGGCGCGGCCAGGACAGGAGCAGCGGGCGAAGGACGCCGAGCCGACACCGGGGCAGCAGCCTGGGGACACGCCGCTGCACTCGTGACACGGGAGGGGGCAGCAGCGGCGCCTCGGCCGTCTCGAGGCGCTGCGCTGACACCTCTGGGGTGCCGTTTCAGATCCACGAGGAGAGCTCAAACATGACGAATCGATATGGCGATGAGGACGAGCCCGGACGCTGGCAGGGAGCGGAGCGCGGCGACCGTGGGCGGAGACTGGATGAAGGAGAAGTGGGCAAGCCCGACAGGCCGCGGAGGCGCGGCAGGGAGCCGGAGTTTGGGGTGCGCCCGGGCGGTGGCTACGGCATGGGAGGGGTCGAGCGCGGCTACAACCAGGGTGGCTACGGCGGACTGGGGAGCTACGAGCAGGGCTACACGCCTGGCAGCTACGATCGCAAGCTGGGGGCGACCGAACGCTACGACAGAGATGAGGACGAGGAGTACGACGGCCGTCTTTCAGAAGAGAGCTCCGAGGCCCGGCCCGTGTCGTTCGGCCGGGAGCCGTGGGGCGACGAGTGGATGAGCTTCGAGAGCCCGAGCAGGAGGGAGAACCTCCGTGGCGGTCACATGGAGTGGACGGCGAGAGCGCAAGGCCCGGGCAAGGCCCCCAAGGGCTACACGCGCTCGGACGAGCGCATCCGCGAGGACATCTGCGAGCGGCTGATGACCAGTCCTTACGATGCCAGCGACGTCGAGATCACCGTGTCCCGAGGTGAGGTGACGTTGACGGGGACGGTGCACAGCCGGGCTGACAAGTGGGGTATCGAGGACGTAGCGGAGGCCATCCTGGGCGTCCAGGACGTGCACAACCAGATCCGGATGAACCGGGGTGAGGCGCAGACGTCCGGCACCATCCTCGGGGGTGACACGGGCCACGTCCACTCGTGAGCCAAGCCCAGGGCACCGTCCGGACGGGCGGCGCCCTCCCCCTCCCGCTTCTCAGGCGGGAGGGTTGGACGGGGGGGAGGGCGCCACGCTGATGACCACCGACTTGGAGGTGGGCGTGCGGCTCTTCTCCGCGTAGCTATCGAGGGGCACCAGCACGTTGGTCTCGGGGAAGTACGTCGCCGCGCACCGGCGGGGGATCCGGTAGGGCACCACCACGAAGCGGCGCGCCACTCGCTTCTCTCCGCGGAAGTGGCTCGTCAGGTCCACCACCTGTCCCTCGGAGAGCCCCAGCTCACGCACGTCCTCCGGGTTCATCATCACCACCCGCCGCCCGTTGTGGATGCCGCGGTACCGATCGTCCAGCCCGTACAGCGTGGTGTTGTACTGGTCATGGCTGCGGATCGTCATCATCAAGAGCTGGCCGGGGCCCAGCTCGATCCTGGGAAGCGGGTGCACCGTGAAGCGTGCCTTGCCATCCGGCGTGGTGAAGCGCCCCTCGCGCGGCCCATTGGGCAGGTAGAAGCCCCCCGGCTCGCGCACCCGCTGGTTGAAGTCCTGGAAGCCTGGGACGACGCGGGAGATTCGCTCGCGGGTGCGATCGTAGTCCTCGACCAGCCCCTGCCAGTCCACGCGGCTGCGCTTCCCGAGCACCGCCCGCGCCAGCCCCGCGACAATGTCCGGCTCGCTGCGCAGGTGCTCAGAGGCAGGCTCCAGCGCGCCACGCGAGGTGTGCACCACGCCCATCGAGTTCTCCACCGTGACGAACTGCACCCCGGCCTTGCGCACATCCCGCTCGGTGCGCCCCAGGCACGGCAGGATGAGGGCGCGGCGACCGTGGACCAAGTGCCCCCGGTTGAGCTTGGTGGACACGTGCGCGGTGAGGCGAGTGCGGCGCAGGGCCTCGGCGGTGAGCTCGGTGTCCGGCGTGGCCGAGAGGAAGTTCCCCCCCAGCGCGAAGAGCACCTTCACCTTCCCCTCGTGCATGGAATGAATGGTGGCCACCGTGTCCAGGCCAGGGCTGCGGGGAGGCTCGAAGGAGAACTCGCGCTTCAGCGCCTCCAGGAACGCGGTGCTGGGCTTCTCCACGATGCCCATGGTCCGATCACCCTGGACGTTGCTGTGGCCCCGCACCGGGCAAAGCCCCGCGCCCGGCTTGCCGATGCTGCCGCGCAGCAGCGTCAGGTTCGCGATCTCCTGGATGTTCGCCACCGCGTTCTGGTGCTGGGTGAGCCCCATGGCCCAGCAGAAGATCGTCCGGTCCGAGCTTGCCAGGATCTCCGCCGCGGCACGGATCTGCTCCTGCGGCACGCCGCTCTGCTCCACCACCTCGTCCCACGAGACAGCGCGCAGCGCCGCCACATAGGCCTCGAAGCCTGTCGTCCGCTGCCGGATGAAGTCCTTGGCCACCACCTGCCCGGGGCGCCGCGCCTCCTCGTCCAGCAGCGCCTTGCCCAGCCCCTTCAGCAGCGCCACATCCCCATTGATGCGCACGGGGAGCCACAGGCGGTTGATGGCAGTGCCACGGCCGATGAGCTGGATCAGCTCCTGCGGGTGCTTGAAGCGGTTGAGGCCCGTCTCCGGCAGCGGGTTGATGCTGACGATCTGGCACCCACGGCGCGCAGCGGCCTGCAGGGAGGTGAGCATCCGCGGGTGGTTGGTGCCCGGGTTCTGGCCGATGACGAAGATGGCCTCGGCCTTGTCGAAGTCCTCGAGCGTCACCGTGCCCTTGCCGATGCCGATGACCTCATTGAGCGCGGTGCCGCTCGACTCGTGGCACAGATCGGCACAGTCCGGCAGGTTGTTGGTGCCGAACTGCCGCACGAAGAGCTGATAGAGGAACGCCGCCTCGTTGCTCGTGCGGCCGGAGGTGTAGAAGCACGCCTCGTCCGGCGAGCCGAGCGCGTTCAGCTCCTCGGCCACGAGCGCGAGCGCGTCGTCCCACGAGATCGGCTCATAGTGGGTGGCCCCCTCGCGCAACACCATGGGGTGCGTCAGACGGCCCTGCTTGCCGAGCCACAGGTCCGACTGCGCCGCCAGCTCCGCCACGCTGTACTGGCGGAAGAACTCGGGAGTCACACGGGCCTTCGTCCCCTCCTCCGCCACCGCCTTGGCGCCGTTCTCACAGAACTCGGCCACGGAGCGGTGGGTGTCGGGATCCGGCCAGGCACAGCCGGGGCAGTCGAAGCCGTCCTGCTGGTTCAGCTTGAGCAGGGCCTGGGTGCCGCGAATCGGCCCCATCTCTCCCCAGACGTGCTGAAGCGAGGAGATCACCGCAGGCACGCCACCGGCCACCTCCTGGACGGGACCCACGTCTGGCGCCTTTGGCTCCAGCGGAGGCTGCGCACTCGGGAGTGCGCTCACGAGCGGGCCCGGAGAACGAGGGGTTTCCTCAGGCGCTGCCTGCTCGTTGCTCCTTGCGTCCGCCATGCCTGCCGCTCCTCTGAACCCGCTGCCTGCACAACCGGCAGCCTGCTACCCTCCATTCTAGTCGACCTTCCCGCGACCTCCTCCGCCTGCTTAGCCACTCAGATCTGGCAGTGCCCCACCCAGAGGGCGGCTCAGCACTCGGCGCCGCCCTCGTCCTCGATGACGACCATCAGGCCCGCCTGCTCGAAGTACAGGCCATGGAACTCGCCGTGGTTGCAGAACTCCGGCGTCGTCATCCGGAACCAGTGGTACGAGCCCGAGTGGTACTCCTCGCCCGTGCCCACCTCCGCCTCAATCGTCGGCACCAGCTCGTTCAAGTACTTCAGCGCCAAGTGCGTCTCCTCGTGATCCCGCTCGAGCCCCAGCTCCCACGGCAGGCTCACCGGATCCGACGCCCCCTGCTGATGGGCCGCCGCCAGCACCGCCCCCAGCGAGAGCGCCTCCTCCGAGGCCCCGATCTGGAACACTCGCACCGTGACTTGTCCCTCTGCCGCCGCGAGCACTGCCGCACTCACCGGAACCTCCTGCAGCGTCACTCCCCCCAGCGCCTGGGTGCGCTTCTTCACCTGTCGCTGCTCTGTAGGTGTCGGTGCGTCTCCTTCGATGGGCTTGCTACAACCTACGCTCAACATCCCCACCAGAGAGAGGGTCAGCAGCGGAAGGCGCTTCATCCATGGCTCCTGTCTTCGCGGGGTTCCAATCCCCGGAACTGGATGATTCGACCATAGCCGAATTTTACAGGCCAATCAATATTTGACCGGATTCCAAGTAGGACAAGTAAAACATGCCTACCCTGATAAAATGGGTGTGTAGATGGTGGGCTGGACGAGCTGGAGCTGCTGCGTCACGGAGCCCAGGCTCTCGGCATGGCCGACGAAGAGGTACCCCGGGTTCGAGAGGCGGCGGACGAGCCGCTCCACGGCCCGAGCCTTGGAAGCCGCGTCGAAGTAGATGAAGACGTTGCGGCAGAAGAGGAGATCGAAGCGGCCCCCCACGGGCAAGCTCTCCTCGTTGAGGTTCACGCGCTGGAAGTGGACCAGGGGGCGCAGCTCGGGGCCAGCCTTCATCCAGCCTTCCTGGCTCCCGGTGCCGCGCAGCATGAAGGCCTTGAGGTAGCGCGTGGGGATCTCCTCCGAGCGCTCCATCGGCCAGAGCGTCTGCCTGGCGCGCTCGAGGATCCGCGTGGACAGATCCGTGGCGAGGATCTCGATCACCCAGCCCTCCTCCGGCGGCAGGTGGAAGCGCAGCACCATGGCCAGCGAGAAGGCCTCCTCCCCCGACGAGCACGCCGCACTCCAGACGCGCACGTGCTTGCCGCCCCCATCCGTGCCCCCCTGCGCGAGCCACCGGGGCAGCACGTCGCGCTCGAGGAAGTCGAAGTGCCGCGGCTCGCGGAAGAAGCGCGTCTCGTGCGTGCAGATGGCCTCCACCAGCCGCGCCCGCTCCACCACATCCTCCTCCACCTGGCGCAGGTAGGCGCTGAAGGAGGGCATCCCCAGCTCGCGCAGCCGGCGCGACAGCCGTCCTACCAGCAGCGCCTTCTTGTGCGGCCCCAGGTAGATGCCCGCCTCACGGTAGATGAGCCGCCGGTAGCCGTAGAAGACACGGTCCGGCAGGTCCGGCATGCCCACGGGGACATCCGGATCGGACGAGAGAGGACTCGAGACGGCCTCCGGGCTCATGAGACCGCGCGCTCGGGAGCCACGCCGCTGGCGGCCCGGAGATCCTGGCTGCTCAACACCCGGTCGATGTCCAACAGGAGGATGAACTTCTTGCCGGCCTTCCCCATCCCGGCCAGGTAGTCGGCATGGACAGGAGTCCCGAACGCCGGCGGCGGCTCCACGTCTCCAGGGCCGAGCTCCAGCACCTGGCCCACGGCATCCGCCAGCATCCCCATCACCAGCTTCTCCCCCTGGTAGGCCACCTCCACCACCACGATGCAGCTGCGGCGGTTGATGGTGCTGGGCGGCAGGCCAAACTTCATGGCCAGATCAATGACGGGCAGGACGCTACCTCGCAGGTTCGTCACTCCACGGACCCAGGGAGGAGAGCCCGGCACACGCGTCACCGTGTCGTGCTCGATGATCTCCCGGACATGAAGGATGCTGGTGGCGTACTCCTCTCCGGCGATGAAGAAGCTCAGGTACTGGACGATGGTCTCAACCGCGGGCTGGCTCATGGCGGTCTCCTAGAAGCGCTTGAACTCGCGATCCTCGGCGGGCAGTGAAGGCGTGCTTGCCTCACGCGCCGCCGGGAGCGGCCCCTGGCTGGCAGCCTTCAGGCCTTGCGCTGGAGCATGGACGACCCAGGGGCCGGGACTTGCCTGTCCACCCGCCCCTGGCTTACCTCCCGCGCCTCGGGGCACGGAAGGCAACGGCGTCCTCCCCTCCCCGTCTCCCACGCGGAAGAACGACACGAGCTGCTGCAGGGTGTCGGCCTGCGCCGACATCTCCTCGGCCGTGGCCGAGAGCTCCTCCGCCGCGGAGGCGTTTCGCTGCGTCACCTGATCCACCTGCAGCATCGCCCGGTTCACCTGCCTCACGCCCGACGCCTGCTCCCCGCTGGCCGCCACCACCTCCTGCACCAGCTGCGCCGTCTTCTGGATGGACGGCACCAGCTCGCCCAGCAGCACCCCTGACCGCTCCGCAACCTTCACGCTCTTGCCCGCCAGCTCGCTGATCTCCTGGGCTGCCGCGCGGCTACGCTCGGCCAGCTTGCGCACCTCCGTGGCCACCACCGCGAAGCCCTTGCCATGCTCTCCGGCTCGGGCCGCCTCGATCGCCGCGTTCAGCGCCAGCAGGTTCGTCTGGTACGCGATCTCCTCGATGATGTTGATCTTCTTGGCAATCGCGCTCATCGCCTCCACCGTCTGGGTGACGGCCTCTCCGCTCTCGCTGGCCTCCTTGGCGCCCTTGACGGCGATCTGCTCCATCTGCCGGCTGTGCTGGCTGTTCTGCTCGATGGTGGCGTTCATCTCCTCCAGGCTGGCCGTGGTCTCCTCCACGCTGCTGGCCTGCTCAGCGGTGCCCTGAGAGAGGCTCTGCGAGGAGGACGACACCTGCGCCGCCGCGGACGTCAGCGCCACCGCTCCCACCCTCACCTCGCCGATCACCTGCGCCAGCCGCTGGGCCATGCCGCGCATGGAAGCCAGCAACTGGCCCGTCTCGTCTTCCCTCGTCGCGTCGATGCGCACCGTCAGGTCCCCCTCGGCGATGCGATCGGCCACCGTGACCGCCTCCGCCAGCGGCCGCGAGATGCTCAAGGCGATGGACAGGCAGAGGATGAACCCCAGCAGGACCCCTGCCCCAATCAGCGTGACAATCAGGTCCCGAGCCGACGCATAGGTACTCGCTGCCACATCCGCCGCTCTGCGGCTGCTCTGGACATTGAACTCCATCAGGCCATCCTGCTTGGCGAGCATCCCGTCGAAGATCTTTGAGGACCGGCCGTTGACGAGAGCCTTGGCCTGCTCGTTCTCGTTCTTCCGGGACAGCTCCATGATCCGCTCATGGTCGGCGGCGAATTCGTACCAGTTCGCCACGAGCTCGTCGTAGAGGCGACGCTCCCCTGGGTCCGTGATGAGGGGATCGTACTTCTCGGCGTTCTTCCCCATCTTCGCCATCAAGGCCTCCATGGCGCGCTCGGCCTGCTTCTTCTGTTCCGGTTCCGTGGAGATGACGTGCTGCATCTCGGCGATCCGGTAGGACCTCACGTCGTTCAGGAACGAGTTGAAGAGGACGACCGCCTGCATCTCGTCGTCGACGATCCGCCGGGTCGCGTCATTCAGCGAGGACAGCTGCCGGAGCGCGAAGATCCCAATCCCCGTGGAGATGGCCAGCAGGATGAGGAAGGCGCTGAGGAGCTTGGTGAAGATCTTGAGGTTCTGGAACCAGGACATGGACATTCCACAGAGGAGCGCGGCTCAAGGAGCCGCGTGAGGGAGGGTTCGAAGGGCCTTCTCGAAAAGGGAGGGGATGTCGAGGATGAGGGCGACCCGGCCGGTGCCGAGGATCGCGGAGCCGGAGACACCGGAGACCTGCTGGAAGAACTTGCCGAGCGGCTTGACGACCGTCTGGCCCTGGCCGAGCAGCGTGTCCACGGCGAGGCCCGCCTGCCCCCGGCCCTGGCTGACCACCACCACGCTCTCACGCGCGGGGGGCTGCCCCTCCACCGCGAAGTGATCGCGCAAGCGCAGGAAGGGCAGCGGGTGGCCTCGCAGGTTGAGCACTCCGGCGCGCCCCGCGCTCTTCTCCGCGTCTGGCAGCTCCACGCACTCGAGCACACTCTCCAGGGGCAGGACGTAGGTCTCCTCCCCTACTCCTACCGAGAAGCCCTCGATGATGGAGAGCGTCAGCGGCAGGCGCATGTGGATGGTGGTGCCGGCCCCCGCCCGGGTGTCGATGGAGATGGAGCCGCGCAGGCTCTCGATGTTGCGCTTCACCACGTCCATGCCGATGCCCCGGCCTGACAGCTCGGTGACGCGCTCGGCGGTGGAGAAGCCCGGCGCGAAGATGAACTGGAAGAGCTCCGAGTCCTCCCGCTCCTCGCCCGGCCCCAGCAGCCCAAGGGCCAGCGCCCGAGCGTGGATGCGCTCCCGGTCCAGCCCCACGCCATCATCCTCCACCTCGACGACGATGCTGCCGGCGTCGCGGAAGGCCCGGAGCTTCAGCGTCCCGTAGTACTCCTTGCCGCGCTTCTTGCGGACGGAGGGGGCCTCGATGCCGTGGTCCACCGCGTTGCGCACCAGATGCATGAGCGGATCCCGGATGAGCTCCACGACGGTGGTGTCCACCTCCACGTCCTCGCCGCTCACCTCCAGCCGCACCAGCTTGCCCGAGGCCTCGCACAGATCGCGCAGCGTCCGTGCGAAGGGCTGGAAGGCACGCCCGATGGGCACCATCCGCGCCCGCAGCACCAGCTCCTGGAGATCCAGGTACAGCCGATCCGAGTCGCGGTGGGCCTCGAGCAGCTCCTGGGAAGCGTAGCGCTGCGGCTGCTCCAGCATGGAGGTCAGCCGCCCGCGCGCGATGGCGATCTCCCCGGTGAGATCCAGCATCCGATCCAGCCGATCCAGCCCCACCCGCAGCGTCCGCTCCGCCGTGGGGTGGGCCGCGGGCTCGGCCTGCCGCTCGGAGGAAGCGCCTTCCCGCTCGGGAGCCTCCTCGTGGGGGAGCTCCGCGCGCGCCGCCTCCTTCAGCCGACGCTGGAGCTCCGGCACGTCCGGCGCCTGGCCGCCCTCCGTCCCCGGTGTCACGATCAGCAGCCGGAGCATGTCGACGGCCTGGAGCAGCAGCGTCACCGTCTCGTGCGTCACCGGGCGGGCGTGCCGGGAGAGCCGCGCGATCAGATCCTCGACGGTATGGGCCACGTCGGAGGCCGCCGGGAAGCCCATCAACAGTGAGTTGCCCTTGAGTGTATGAATGGAGCGCTGGACGCCCTCGATCTGCCCGGGCTCCGACACCGCCTCCAGCGCGAGGAAGTCCCGCTCCAGGCCCGCGAGCAGCTCCGTGGCCTCGGTGCGGAACGCCGCGCGGACCTTGTCCATGTCCGTCTTCATCAGGTCCCCACGAAGCTGGCGACCTTCATCCGCAGCTCCATGGCCTCGAAGGGCTTGACGATGTAGTCGTTGCAACCGCTCGCGTAGCCGCGCTCGAGCGACTCCAGGCTGGAGCGCGTCGTCACCAGGATGATGGGGGTGGTGCGCGTGGCTTCCTCGGCACGCAGCCGGCGGCACACCTCGTAGCCATTCATCCCCGGCATCATCACATCCATGATGATGGCGTCCGGGCGCTCGGCGAGCGCGGCCTTCACCGCCTCCTCGCCGGTGGTGGCGCTGAGCAGCTCGTACGGGCCGTCCTGCAGGAGGATGCGCTCCATCAGCAGGACCGTGGGTGAGTCGTCGACCAACAGGATCTTCTTGCGTGTCGCCATGGGACTTCTCCTACAGCCTGCCGCCTGTCAGCCAGCTCTCAAGGTTTTGACCAGCGCCGTCCCATCGTCCGTGCGGAAGCGCAGCTTCCGGCCCGCGTTGCCCCCCAGGTCCTCCGCGATGATGGAGATCCCCACCTCTCCCAGCAGCCGCCGCGCGAGCGCCGCGTTGCGGTCGCCCAGCGGAGGCGCGGCGCCGGGCGGGCGGGGGCCGGCCATGTGGGCGCCCCCGAACACCTTTGCCCGTAGGTTCAGCCGGTGGCTGCCCAGCCGCTCCAGCTCCCTCACGAGCATGGGGATGGCCGCATCGCCATGGCGGCCGTTGGAGGGCTGCCCGGAGGGAGCGGTGGGGAGCAGGAAGTGGTTCATCCCTCCCTGGCGCAGCCGCTCGTCCCACAGGCACACGGAGACGCAGGAGCCCAGGATGGTCGTCACCTCGGTGGGGCGCACCGCGCTCACCACGCCCCCTGGCTCCAGGTAGAAGGTCCGAAGGGCGGACGGCTCGCCTCTGGGGGGCGCTGGAGCCGGGCCAGGCTGGATCAGGGCGCCCCGCCGCGGCCCCGAGAACGCCACGGCCCCCTGCGCGCGGAGCAGATCCAGCAGCTCGAGATCCTCGTCGGTCAGCCCCCGCTTCTGTGGGAGCATCCGGAAGAGCGCGAGCACGCCACGCACCTGCCTGCCCATCAAGAGCGGGATGCAGGCGGTCAGCCCCACCTCGTGGGCCCCCGCGCCCACGGAGCTGGTCCGGCCGATCACGTACGGCACGCCGTGCCGGGCCACCTGGCCGATGATGCCCTGCGGCACCGAGAGGGCCTCGAGCCGCTCCGCGGTGAGCCCCATGGCCGAAGCGGGAACGAAGTGCTCCCCATATGCGTCCACTTCCAGCAACACGTACTCCTCACAGCCCATCAGCTGGGAGACGATCTCCCCCACGACTTCCAACACCTCCCCGGGCCGGCTGTCCTTCAGACGCTGGAGGGCGGCAGTCACCCTCGGTCGAAGGACGGGGGCAGGTTTCGAGTCGGCCGACATCAGGGTCCCAGGAAGCTCTCGATCTTGGCCCTGAGCTCGTTGCCATCGAACGGCTTGGTCACGTAGTCGCTGCAACCGCTCTCGTAGCCTTTCTCGACGTGCTCGGGTCCGCCGCGCGTCGTCACCAGGATGATGGGGGTGGTGCGCGTGGCCTCCTCGGCGCGCAGCCGGCGGCACGCCTCGAAGCCATCCATCCCCGGCATCACCACATCCATGAGGATGAGCTCGGGGTGCTCGTTGAGCGCACGCTCCACTGCCTCCGCGCCGCTGCTGGCGCTGAGCAGCTCGTAGGGCCCGTCTTGAAGGAGCAGCTGCTCCATCAGGAGGACCGTGGGCGAGTCATCAACTAGGAGGATCTTCTTCGGAACGGACATAGCCCCTCGTCCAGCTGGGGAGTGTACCAGCCGGTAGAAATTATTTGTCCGGCACTGGACGCGCCCGCCTGCTGGCCCCCCCTCCCCAAGTCGGATCAGCCAAGCGTACTTGAATGCTTGGACAGCTTGGAGTTCGGCTAGTCTGCCCGCCCGCCTGGCAGTCATCCCTGACCCACGGAGTCCTTGCATGTCCCGTGTCATCCGCGCCCCCCGAGGCACCACCCTCACCTGTAAGGGCTGGGTCCAGGAAGCCGCGCTCCGGATGCTGATGAACAACCTGGATCCCGACGTGGCCGAGCGCCCCGAGGATCTCGTCGTCTACGGCGGCACCGGCAAGGCCGCTCGAGACTGGCCCTCGTTCGATGGGATCGTCGCGAGCCTGAAGGAGCTCACGGACGAGGAGACGCTGCTCGTCCAGTCCGGCAAGCCGGTGGGCATCCTCCGGACCCACCCGGACGCCCCGCGCGTGCTGCTGGCCAACTCCAACCTCGTGGGCCGCTGGGCCACCTGGGAGCACTTCCACGAGTTGGAGAAGAAGGGCCTGATGATGTACGGCCAGATGACGGCCGGCTCGTGGATCTACATCGGCACGCAGGGGATCCTCCAGGGCACCTACGAGACGTTCGCCCAGGCGGGCCGCACGCACTTCGGCTCGGCGGATCTGTCCGGACGGCTGGTGCTCTCGGGCGGGCTGGGCGGCATGGGCGGGGCGCAGCCGCTGGCGGCCACCATGTGCAACGCCGTGTTCCTGGGGGTGGACATCGATCCCGCCCGCGCCCAGCGCCGCGTGGAGACGCGCTACCTGGATGTAGTGGCCAGGGATCTGGACGAGGCCCTGGCGCTGGTAAAGGAGGCGCAGCAGAAGCGCGTGGGCCGCTCCATCGGCGTGATTGGCAACGCGGCCACGGTGTTCCGCGAGCTGTACCGGCGCGGCGTGAAGCCGGACCTGGTGACGGATCAGACGAGCGCGCATGATCCGCTCAACGGCTACATCCCCGCGGATCTGTCCCTGGAGGCAGCCGCGGAGCTGCGCCGGCGCGATCCGGAGGGCTACGTGCGCCGGGCCCGGGAGACCATGGCCACCCACGTGCAGGCGATGCTGGACTTCCAGAGCGCCGGGAGCCACGTGTTCGACTACGGCAACAACCTGCGCGGGCAGGCGCAGCTGGGTGGGAAGGAGAACGCCTTCGAGTTCCCGGGCTTCGTGCCCGCATACATCCGCCCCATGTTCTGCGAGGGGCTGGGGCCGTTCCGCTGGGTGGCGCTCTCCGGAGATCCAGAGGACATCCGCCGCACGGATCAGGCGGTGCTGGAGCTGTTCCCGGAGAAGGAGTCGCTGCGGCGGTGGATCACCATGGCGCAGCAGCGCGTGGCCTTCCAGGGGCTGCCGGCGCGCATCTGCTGGCTGGGCTACGGAGAGCGCGCCAAAGCAGGGCTGCTCTTCAACGAGCTGGTCCGCAAGGGCGAGGTGAAGGCCCCCATCGTCATCGGGCGCGATCACCTGGACTGCGGCTCGGTGGCCTCCCCTAACCGGGAGACGGAGGCGATGAAGGACGGCTCGGACGCGGTGGCGGACTGGCCCATCCTCAACGCGCTG